>NZ_JBEOVN010000205.1:0-12568 GCF_040295565.1 Streptomyces sp. NPDC002785
CGACCTCGCCCACGATTGGCAGTGGACGCCGCCGGCAATCGTGGGCGAGGTCGTTACGGCCCCGGGCATACGCCCGGGGCCGTAAGTGTTCCCACGGTGGCATCGCAGCACGGACCCCGCAGGTTTCGCTCTCAACGAAATCAGTACGCCCTTCCGTCTCCCGCCACCCCCCCTTCCGGGGCCGCGCTACACGCCTATCCTTTTTACTTCTACGCAGCGGTAATCGCCCGAGACTGATGATCATCCGTCTCGGACCCGGGCCCCGCGTCCTGCCCACCGTCAACAAGTGCGAAGATGGGTTCTCGGCAGGACAGGGCCCCCACCACAGGGCCGAACAACAAAAGCGGCCGAACACCAGCCGACCGGCCGGTCATCCCCCAGCGACGGGGCCCGGCATACGGCGCACATGCATGGAGGACGTGACGTGGCGAACGACGCCAGCACCGTTTTCGACCTAGTGATCCTCGGCGGTGGTAGCGGCGGTTACGCCGCGGCCCTGCGCGGAGCGCAGCTGGGCCTGGACGTCGCTCTGATCGAGAAGGGCAAGGTCGGCGGTACCTGCCTGCACAACGGCTGCATCCCCACGAAGGCCCTGCTGCACGCCGGCGAGATCGCCGACCAGGCGCGCGAGGCCGACCAGTTCGGCGTCAAGGCCACCTTCGAGGGCATCGACATCGAGGCCGTCCACAAGTACAAGGACGACGTGATCTCGGGCCTGTACAAGGGTCTGCAGGGTCTCATCGCCTCGCGCAAGGTCACCTACATCGAGGGTGAGGGACGGCTCTCCTCCCCCACCTCGGTGGATGTGAACGGCCAGCGCATCCAGGGCCGCCACGTGCTGCTCGCGACCGGCTCCGTGCCGAAGTCGCTGCCGGGCCTGGAGATCGACGGCAACCGCATCATCTCCTCGGACCACGCGCTGAAGCTGGACCGTGTCCCGAAGTCCGCGATCGTGCTGGGCGGCGGCGTCATCGGCGTCGAGTTCGCCTCGGCGTGGACGTCCTTCGGCACCGACGTCACGATCATCGAGGGCCTGAAGCACCTCGTCCCGGTCGAGGACGAGAACAGCTCGAAGCTTCTCGAGCGCGCCTTCCGCAAGCGCGGCATCAAGTTCAACCTCGGTACGTTCTTCCAGAGCGCCGAGTACACGCAGGACGGCGTCCGCGTGACCCTCGCCGACGGCAAGACGTTCGAGGCAGAGGTGCTGCTGGTCGCCATCGGCCGCGGCCCGGTCTCGCAGGGTCTGGGCTACGAGGAGGCCGGCGTCGCGATGGACCGCGGCTACGTCCTCGTCGACGAGTACATGCAGACCAATGTGCCCACCATCTCGGCCGTGGGTGACCTGGCCCCGACGCTCCAGCTCGCGCACGTCGGCTTCGCCGAGGGCATCCTGGTGGCGGAGCGGCTGGCCGGTCTGAAGACCGTTCCGATCGACTACGACGGTGTCCCGCGGGTGACGTACTGCCACCCCGAGGTCGCCTCCGTGGGCATCACCGAGGCCAAGGCCAAGGAGCTCTACGGCGCGGACAAGGTCGTCGCTCTGAAGTACAACCTCGCGGGCAACGGCAAGAGCAAGATCCTCAAGACCGCGGGCGAGATCAAGCTCGTCCAGGTCAAGGACGGTGCCGTGGTAGGCGTCCACATGGTCGGTGACCGTATGGGCGAGCAGGTCGGCGAAGCCCAGCTGATCTACAACTGGGAGGCGTTGCCCGCCGAGGTCGCGCAGCTCATCCACGCCCACCCGACGCAGAACGAGGCGATGGGCGAGGCCCACCTGGCCCTCGCCGGCAAGCCGCTGCACTCCCACGACTGATCAGTCGACCGGGCGCGACGACCGACCTACTTCCGCACTTTCGTAAGGAGCAACTGAAACCATGTCGGTTTCCGTAACCCTTCCGGCGCTCGGCGAGAGCGTCACCGAGGGCACTGTCACCCGCTGGCTGAAGGCCGAGGGCGAGCGCGTCGAGGCCGACGAGCCGCTGCTCGAGGTTTCGACCGACAAGGTCGACACCGAGATCCCGGCCCCCGCGGCCGGCATCCTCTCCAGCATCAAGGTCGCCGAGGACGAGACCGTCGAGGTCGGCGCCGAGCTGGCCGTCATCGACGACGGCACGGGTGCGCCCGCTGCCGCCGCGGCCCCGGCCGCCGAGCCCGTGGCCGCCCCGGCCCCGGCGCCCGTCGTCGAGGTCCCCGCCGCTGCTGCCCCGGCCCCCGTGGCCGAGGCCCCGGCCGCCGCCGCACCGGCCGGTGGCGCCGCCGGTACCGACGTCACCCTCCCGGCGCTCGGCGAGAGCGTCACCGAGGGCACCGTCACCCGCTGGCTGAAGGAGGTCGGCGAGGAGGTCACGGAGGACGAGCCCCTCCTGGAGGTCTCCACGGACAAGGTCGACACCGAGATCCCGGCCCCGGTTTCCGGTGTGCTGCTGGAGATCGTCGTCGCCGAGGACGAGACCGCCGAGGTCGGCGCCAAGCTCGCCGTCATCGGTGCCGCAGGTGCCGCTCCGGCGGCTGCTCCGGCCCCGGCCGCCCCGGCGCCCGTCGCCGCCCCGGCCCCGGCCCCGGCTCCGGCTCCGGCTGCCCCCGCACCGGCTCCGGTCGCTCCGGCCGCCCCCGCACCGGCTCCGGCTCCGGTGGCGCCCGCCGCCCCGGTCGCCGCTCCGGCACCGGTGGCCCCGGCCGCACCGGTGGCCCCGGCCGCACCGGTGGCCCCGGTGGCCCCGGCCGCCCCGGCGCCTGTCGCCGCCCCGGCTCCGGTCACCCCGGCCGCGACCTCCGTTGACGACGGCGCGTACGTCACGCCGCTGGTCCGCAAGCTCGCCGCCGAGAGCGGCGTCGACCTGGGCGCGGTCAAGGGCACCGGCGTCGGTGGCCGTATCCGCAAGCAGGACGTCGTCGCCGCCGCGGAGGCCGCCAGGGCCGCTGCCCCGGCTCCGGCCGCCGCTGCTGCTGCCGCTCCGGCAGTCTCGAAGGCGCCGAAGCTGGAGGTCTCCCCGCTGCGCGGGCAGACGGTCAAGATGACCCGCATGCGCAAGGTCATCGGCGACAACATGATGAAGGCGCTGCACTCGCAGGCCCAGCTGACCTCGGTCGTCGAGGTCGACATCACGAAGCTGATGAAGCTGCGCAACCAGGCGAAGGCCGCGTTCGCCGCCCGTGAGGGCGTCAAGCTGTCCCCGATGCCGTTCTT
This sequence comes from Streptomyces sp. NPDC002785, assembly GCF_040295565.1. Lineage (NCBI taxonomy): Bacteria > Bacillati > Actinomycetota > Actinomycetes > Kitasatosporales > Streptomycetaceae > Streptomyces > Streptomyces sp. NPDC002785. The sequence continues at coordinate 3,188 of NZ_JBEOVN010000205.1, forward strand.
CGTGAAGGCGGCGGCCCAGGCGCTGAAGGCCCACCCGGTCATCAACGCCCGGATCAACGAGGACGAGGGCACCATCACGTACTTCGACTCGGAGAACATCGGCATCGCCGTGGACGCCGAGAAGGGTCTGATGACCCCGGTCATCAAGGGTGCGGGCGACCTGAACATCGCCGGTATCTCGAAGAAGACCGCCGAGCTGGCCGGCAAGGCCCGCGGTGGCGGCCTGACGCCGGACGACATGTCCGGTGCCACCTTCACCATCAGCAACACCGGCTCGCGCGGTGCGCTGTTCGACACCGTCATCGTGCCCCCGAACCAGGCAGCCATCCTGGGCATCGGCGCCACGGTCCGCCGCCCGGTGGTCATCAACCACCCGGACCTCGGCGAGACGATCGCGGTGCGCGACATGACGTACCTCTCGCTCTCCTACGACCACCGTCTGGTGGACGGCGCGGACGCCGCCCGTTACCTGACCGCGGTCAAGGCGATCCTGGAGGCCGGTGAGTTCGAGGTCGAGCTCGGCCTCTGAGCACCACGGTTGTAACCAGCCTCACCAGCGGCGCCCCCATCCGGATCACTTCCGGAAGGGGGCGCCGCCGTATTGTCTAGTGCTGTGACCGGAAAGGTTCACCGGCTCGCGACGCCCGGCACGGCACCTCGCTGCGTTGTCGCATCACCCGAGTACGTCCAGTACGAGGGGGATCCTCCGCCTTGCGATGCACCGCACCGGACCCCGCGAGCTTCCCGGCAGACCTTTCGGCCACAGCACTGGACACCACCGGTCGCCCCGGCAGCCGTGATGAAGAGACGCACCGGTTTGCCCCGAAGGAGCCCCTCATGACCCCGCCCGTCGTCCACTCGCTGCGCGAACAGATCCGCGAGCACATCGTGGACGGGATCGTCAGCGGGCGCTGGAAACCGGGCGAGCGGATCGTGGAGCGCCGGATCGCCACCGAGCTGGAGGTCAGCCAGACGCCCGTACGCGAGGCGCTGCGGGAACTGGAGACGCTCCGGCTGATCGAGTCGGCCCCCAACAAGGGCGTACGGGTCCGCAATCTCACCGCGGCCGATCTGGAGGAGAGCTATCCGGTACGGGCCGGTCTGGAGCAGATCGCGGCGGAGCTGGCGGCTCCGGCCCTCGGCGAGGACTGCTCGCGCCTCGCGCCGCATGTGACGGCGCTCTACGAGGCGGACCGGCTGGCCGACGGCGAGGCGCAGGTGCGGCACACCGTGGGGTTCCACCGCGAGATGGTGCGGGCGGCCGGGAACGCCGTGCTGCTGCACACCTGGGAGGGGCTGGGCATCGAGGTGTTCACCGCCCTGTCGATCCGGTGGCTGGGCACGGTCCAGAAGTCGTACGCGGAGGAGCACGAGGCGCTCATCGAGGCGTTCCTGCGGAAGGACCCGGACATCGGTGTGCTGGTCAAGGCACATGTACTCGGCTGTGCACCGCGCGCCTGAAGGACGTACACATCTGTCGCGAGGGGCGCTCACCTGTGCAGGAGAGCGCCCCTTTTACGCGTTAAATCCCGTCACTCCGTGCCCCATTTCGCGACACCGAATGCCACTTTCTTCATATCGAGAAGTTTTGCCTTTCACGCTTTGATCGATCATCGATCGGGGACTTACAGTTCACTCCGCGGGCCCACCGGCCCCATCGCCCTGTCCTGCCAGTCAGGGCCTTTCTCCACCCCCCTCCACTCCGGAAGGCGGCGATCATGACCGACCCCGTAGGAAAGCTTCCGAGCGAGCTCGATCAGCTCCCGGACCGTGACCCCGAGGAGACCGCCGAATGGGCGGCCTCCCTGGATGCCGTCACCAAGGCCGCGGGCCCGCACCGCGCCGCGTACCTGATGCGTCGCTCGCTCCAGCACGCCGAGGGCACCGGTCTCGCGCTGCCCAAGCTGCTGGAGACCGATTACGTCAACTCCATCCCGACCGCCGCCGAGCCCGCGTTCGACGGCGACCTGGAGATGGAGTCCCGGATCACCGCCTGGAACCGCTGGAACGCGGCCGCGATGGTCACCCGTGGCGCCCGGCTCGGCGTCGGCGGCCACATCGCCACCTTCGCCTCGGCGGCCTGGCTGTACGAGACCGGCTTCAACCACTTCTTCCGCGGCAAGGAGGGGGACGGGTCGGGCGACCAGCTCTACATCCAGGGCCACGCCTCCCCCGGCATCTACGCCCGCGCCTTCCTCGACGGACGGCTCAGCGAGCAGCAGCTCGACAACTTCCGCCAGGAGGCGGGCGGCGACGGTCTGCCGTCCTACCCGCACCCGCGGCGGCTGCCCTGGCTGTGGGAGTTCCCCACCGTGTCGATGGGCCTCGGCCCGCTCTCGGCGATCTACCAGGCGCGCTTCAACCGCTATCTGGCCAACCGCAACATCAAGGACACGTCGAACTCGCACGTCTGGGCCTTCCTGGGCGACGGCGAGATGGACGAGCCCGAGTCGACCGCCGCCCTCGCCCTCGCGGCGCGTGAGCGGCTCGACAACCTGACCTTCGTCATCAACTGCAACCTGCAGCGCCTCGACGGTCCGGTCCGCGCCAACTTCCGCGTGGTCCAGGAGCTGGAGGGCGCGTTCCGCGGGGCCGGCTGGAACGTCATCAAGACGCTCTGGGGCAACGCCTGGGACGAGCTGTTCCAGCTGGACACCACCGGTGCACTGGTCCGTCGGCTCCGGGAGGTCCCGGACGCGCAGTTCCAGACGTACGCCACCCGCGACGTCGCGTACATCCGCGAGCACTTCTTCGGCGCCGAGCCCGCGCTCGCCGAGCTGGCGAAGCTGCTCACCGACGCGAAGATCGCCGAGTGTTTCTACACCTCGCGCGGCGGCCACGAGGCCCGCAAGGTGTACGCGGCGTACAAGGCCGCCGTCGAGCACAAGGGCGCGCCGACCGTGATCCTCGCGCAGACGGTGAAGGGCTACACGCTCGGCAAGGGCTTCGAGTCCAAGAACGCCAACCACCAGATGAAGAAGCTGACGATCGACGAGTTCAAGGGCATGCGCGAGCTGCTCGGCCTCCCGATCCCGGACAGCGCCTTCGCCGACGGTGTGGTGCCCTACGGCCACCCGGGCGCCGACTCCCCCGAGGTCCGCTACCTCCAGGAGCGCCGTGCCGCTCTCGGCGGCCCCGCGCCGGCCCGCCGGGTGCACGCGGTGGCGCTGCCCCAGCCCGAGGAGCGTGCGTTCAAGGCCCTGTACAAGGGGTCCGGCAAGCAGGAGATGGCCACCACCATGGCGTTCGTGCGCCTGGTCAAGGACCTGATGCGGGACAAGGAGACCGGCAGGCGCTGGGTGCCGATCGTCCCGGACGAGGCGCGTACCTTCGGCATGGAGTCGCTGTTCCCGTCGGCCGGTATCTACTCGCCGCTGGGCCAGACGTACGAGCCGGTCGACCGCGACCAGCTGATGTACTACAAGGAGGCCAAGGACGGCCAGATCCTCAACGAGGGGATCACCGAGGCCGGGGCCATGGCCGACTTCGTCGCCGCCGCCACGTCGTACGCGACGCACGGCGAGACGATGATCCCCTTCTACATCTTCTACTCGATGTTCGGCTGGCAGCGGACCGGCGACCAGATGTGGCAGCTCGCCGACCAGCTCGGCAAGGGCTTCATCGTCGGCGCCACGGCCGGCCGCACGACGCTGACCGGCGAGGGCCTCCAGCACGCGGACGGCCATTCGCACCTGATCGCGTCCACGAACCCCGCGTCGCTCAACTACGACCCTGCGTTCGCGTACGAGATCGCGGTGATCGTCAAGGACGGTCTGCGCCGGATGTACGGCCCCGAGGCCGAGAACGTCTTCTACTACCTGACGGTCTACAACGAGCCGAAGCCGCAGCCCGCGATGCCGGAAGGCGTCGAGGAGGGCATCGTCAAGGGCCTGTACCGCTTCAAGGAGGGCACGCCCGCGACGGCGGACGCACCGCGCGTCCAGCTGCTGGCCTCCGGCACGGCGATCCACTGGGCCCTGGAGGCGCAGGAGCTGCTGGCCGCGGACTGGGGTGTCACGGCCGACGTCTGGTCCGCCACGTCGTGGGGCGAGCTGCGCCGTGAGGCGCTGGAGTGCGACGAGGCGCTGCTCCGCGGTGAGCAGCGGGTGCCGTACGTGACCCAGGCCCTGGAGGGCGCACCGGGTCCGGTCCTCGCGGTCAGCGACTGGATGCGGCAGGTCCCGGACCAGATCAGTCAGTGGGTGGAGCAGGACTGGTCCTCGCTCGGCACGGACGGCTTCGGGCTTTCCGACACCCGCGATGCGGCCCGCCGCCACTTCGGTGTCGACGCCCAGTCGATCACGGTCGCGGCGCTGGCCCAGCTGGCCCGCCGCGGCGAGGTGACCGCGTCCGCGGTCAAGGAGGCCCGGGAGCGGTACGGGCTCTGACGCGTGAAGGCGGCCGGGTACGCCCGGCTGCCGCCGCGCGCCCGGTCCGGCGGAGGCTCTGTCCTCGTTCGCCGGACGGGCTTGAATTTCAAGCCCGTCCGGCGATCGAGGCCAATCCCCGGCTCTGCGGGCCACAACCCGTACATCGCGGCCACAATGGACCCATGCGCGCCGCCCGTCTCATCAAAATGGTGCTGCTCCTGCAGTCCAGCCCCGCCATGACCGCCGCCGAGCTCGCCCAGGAGCTCGAGGTGTCCGAACGGACCGTCACCCGGGACGCGCAAGCGCTCTCCGAAGCGGGCGTCCCGGTGTACGCGGACCGTGGCCGGGCCGGGGGCTACCGGCTGGTCGGCGGGTACCGCACGCGCCTCACCGGGCTCGCCCGTAACGAAGCCGAGGCGCTCTTCCTCTCCGGGTTGCCCTCCGCCCTGCGCGAGATGGGTCTGCAGGACGCCGCGTCCGCCGCCCGGCTCAAGGTGTCGGCGGCCCTGCTCCCGTCCCTGCAAGGCGCCTCGGACAGCGCCGCCCGGCGCTTCCACCTGGACGCTCCCGGCTGGTACCAGGAGCCGGTCACCCCGGAACTGCTGCCCGCCGTCGCGGAGGCGGTCTGGGACGACCGGATCGTCCACGCCCGCTACCGCCGCAGCGGCCGGGACGACGACGTGGAGCGGGAGCTGGCCCCGTACGGACTCGTCCTGAAGGCCGGGGTCTGGTATCTCTGCGCCCGTGTGGAGGACGACTTCCGGGTGTACCGGATCGACCGCTTCTCGGCCGTCGCCGTGTCGGACGAGCGGTTCGAACGCGACGAGCAGTTCGATCTTCCGGGCTTCTGGGACGAGCGGGCCGCCCAGTTCGCCCGCTCGCTCCTGCGTACCGAGGTGACGGTACGGGTGACGGAGGACGGGGTACGCCGACTGCCGTACGCCATGGACCGTTCGGCGGTCCACGACGCGCTGGAAGCGGCCGGCCCGCCCGACGCACAGGGGCGGCTCACCCTCACCCTGCCGGTCGAGTCCCTCGATGTCGCGTACAGCCAGCTACTGTCCCTGGGACCGGAGTTGGAGGTCCTCCAACCCGCGGCTCTGCGGGCGCGTTTCACCGCGGCGGCCGAACGCCTGCGCGACCTCTATCCCTGAAGACTTCTTTTCGCCGCGTCCAGGTGCGTCGCCTGCCGTCAAGGCCGATGCTTGTCCCGTGATGGACGAGACGGAGTTCTGGGAGATCATCGACAGCACCCGCGAGGCCGCCGAGGGCGACCCCGAGGACCAGGCCGACCTGCTCGTCGAACGGCTGGTGCAACTCGATCCCGAAGCCGTGCTGGACTTCGCCAGGCACTTCGAGGCCCGTTACAACCGCGCCTACCGCTGGGAGCTGTGGGGCGCCGCCGCCGTACTGCTCGGCGGCGCGAGCGATGACGCCTTCGACTTCTTCCGCTGCTGGCTGATCGGTCAGGGCCGGAAGATCTTCGAGGGCGCTCTGCACGATCCGGACGGCCTCGCCGATCTATTGGACGACTTCGACGAGGAGGTCGACGGGGACGCCGAGGATCTCGGCTACGCCGCCGACGAGGCGTACGAACAGCTCACCGGCCTGGTCACCCCGGACCTCGGCCTGCCGCCCCAGACCTCCGAGCCGGAGGGCACCCCCTTCAGTTTCGAGGACGACGCGGCTCTGGCGGAACGCTTCCCCGCGCTCTGGGAGCGGTTCGGGCCCGGCTGAGCGCACCCGGGGCCGTGCCGCCGGGCGCGGGCCCGGCGGCACCTCGGCGAAGGACACGAGGTGTCACGGGGCGAGCGAGCGGCCCATCATGACGTCGTCGACGTAACGCCCGTGCAGGAAGAACTCACCGGGCAGCACACCCTCGACGACGAACCCCTCCGACTCGTACAGGGCCCGCGCGGGTGCGTTGTGCCCGAGCACCCGCAGCGTCATCCGGTTCGCCCCGTCACTCCGCGCCGCCGCGAACGCGGCCCGCAGCAGGGCCCTGGCTATACCGCGGCCGCGCGCCCAGTCGGCCACCGCGAGGCCCTGTATCTGCCGGACATGTGTGTTGCAGGCCAGCGGGGTCGGCGGCACCAGCCTGGTGTAACCGGCGAGACACACCTCGCCCGCCGCGTTCTGAGCCTCGGCCACGAGGAAGTCCTCGGGCTTGTGACCGTCGTCGAAAAACGGCTCGTACGGGGGCTGCGGCCTCGGTGTCACTGCGTGCAGCGTCGACCAGGTGGCGCGGTCGAGTTCGCCGAGAGCGGCTTCGTCGGAGAGGACAGCGGAGCGGACGGGGCGGACCGGGTGCGTGTGGATCTCGAACATGCGCGCCACTGTGCCACTCCGCCCGTTGCCCGGTCAGCCGTTTTACGACTCGGCGCAGACCGGCGACGCACGGGAGGCCTTCGGCCCGGCGAGTGAGGCGCACCGGGGCCGCTGCGGCAGGATGGGCTCCATGCTGCACTCCCGTATCGCTGTCACCGGAGCATCCGGACTCATCGGAGCGGCGCTGGTGCGCTCGCTGCGGGCCGACGGGCACGAGGTCGTGCGCCTGGTGCGACATCCGGCACGGGCCGGCGACGAGGTGGAGTGGGATCCCGGACGCCAGTATGTCGACGTGGCGGGCCTGGTGGGCTGCGACGCCGTCGTCCATCTCGCCGGGGCCGGGGTCGGCGACCACCGCTGGACACCGGCGTACAAGCAGGAGATCCGGGACAGCCGGGTGCTCGGGACGACGGCCGTGGCCGAGGCCGTCGCCTCGCTGGACGTCCCGCCGAAGGTCCTGCTGTCCGGATCGGCCATCGGCTACTACGGCGACACCGGAGACCGCGCGGTCGACGAGAGCGCCCCGGCGGGCGAGGGCTTCCTACCGTCCGTGTGCGTGGAGTGGGAGGCGGCCACGGCCGCCGCCCAGGAGGCGGGCGTACGGACGGTGCACGCGCGCACCGGTCTGGTCGTAGGCCGTGAGGGCGGGGCCTGGGGCCGGCTGTTCCCACTGTTCCGGGCGGGGCTGGGCGGGCGGCTGGGCAACGGGCGCCAGTACTGGAGCTTCATCGCGCTGCACGACGAGGTCGCGGCCCTGCGGCACATCCTGGACACGGAGTCGCTGTCGGGTCCGGTGAACCTGACCGGCCCCGACCCCGTCACCAACGGCGAGGTGACGGCCGCGATGGGGCGTGTGCTGCGCCGCCCCACGCTCCTGACCGCTCCGGCACCGGCCCTGCGGATCGTCCTGGGGGACTTCGCGGAGGATGTGCTGGGCAGCCAGCGGGTGCTGCCGGGCCGGCTGCTGGACTCGGGCTTCGTGTTCGCCTTCCCGGGAATCGACGGGGCGATCCGCGCGGCGCTGCGCTGAGCGCACCGGCACACACCGGACCGCGCCGTGCGCAGCCCCGGCCCGCACATCTTCCGCAAATTCGGACGTACATGCGACCCCGTGCAACGGTGCCCCGGTGCGCGCGACTGCGCCCGCACCGGCCCCCCTTCCTAGCCTCCTTGCGAACTCGGGCATTCCGGGGGCCTGCTGGGGGCAAGAGCCTCCCAGTAGTTGCGCCGACTCGGGGAGGGGCACGTGCTCAGCTCGGCACACCACGCGGACGTCGTCATCATCGGGGCCGGGATCGCCGGCCTGTCAGCCGCCCACCAACTGACCAGCGCAGGGGTAAGTGTCAGTGTCCTGGAGGCCGGCCCCCGGGTCGGCGGCCGGATGGCCACCGCCGACGTGGACGGCTTCCGGCTCGACCACATCGGCCCGCTGCTCAGCACCTCGTACCCGGAGCTTCGCCGGATGCCCGCCCTCGGTGGGCTCGCACTGCGCAACTTCGCACCGGGAGTGCTCGTCCACAGCGACGGCCGTCAGTACCGGACCGGCCATGTACGGGGCGCGCGGGGCGCATTCAAGGCGGCGCGCGCCCTGGCAAGCGCCCCCCGTCCGCCGATGGGCGGGCCGATCGACCAGGCCCGACTGGGCGCCGCCCTGTCCCGCCTCGCCGCCACCCCGGCCGCCCGCATCCTGGCCCGGCCCGAACAGACCGCGCTCGCCGCCCTGTCCCACCGCGGCCTGACCTCCCGTACGGTCAACGGCTTCCTTCGCCCGCTGCTCTCCGCACTGCTCAGCGATCCGGAACTCACCACGTCCAGCCGGTGCGCCGATCTCGCCCTGCGCAGCTATGCGCGCGGCAGGCTGTGCGTACCGGCCGGCGGTTCGGGAAGGCTGCCTGAAATGCTCGCGGCCGCGCTGCCGCCCGGCACCGTACGGACGGGTGTGCATGTCACGGCTGCCGACATCACCTCCGTCCGCACCAAGGAGCACGGCGAACTGGGCTGCCGCTCCCTGCTGTTGGCGACCGGCGCGGGCGCCGCCGCCGAACTGCTGCCCGGTCTGCGGGTGCCGCCCTTCCACCCCGTGACGGTCCTTCACCACACCGCCCCCGCTCCCCCGCCGACCGGCGCCTCACTGCTGCTGGACGCCGACCGCTCGGGGCCGGTCGCACACACCGCGGTGATGAGCGCCGTCGACCCCTCGCGCGCCCCGCACGGCCGGACCCTGATCAGCTCGACGGTGCTCGGCACCCCGCCGCCCGACCTCGACCGCACGGTCCGCACCCATCTCGCCGCCCTGTACGGCACCCCCACCGACCACTGGGAGCTGCTGACCGCCCACCACGACCCCGAGGCGGTGCCCGCGATGCCGGCCCCGCACGATCTGCGCCGCCCGGTCCGGCTGCTCACCGGGCTGTACGTGTGCGGCGACCACCGCGACACGAGCACGGTCCAGGGCGCCCTGTTCTCGGGCCGTCGCGCGGCCGAGGCGATCCTCACCGACCTGGGTGTACGGCCGGGGTACGGGAGCGGGGCGGTGCTGCCCGAAGCGGCGTAGGACTCGTCCGCCGGGCGCGGGGCCCGGCCGGCGGCCTGCCCGGACTCACGACCTCCCCCACGATAGGGAGCGATATCCACGGCACCTGTCATCCCCCTCGAAGCGATCCACGGCGACCGCTCATCGTCG
>NZ_JBEOVN010000206.1:0-12557 GCF_040295565.1 Streptomyces sp. NPDC002785
ATTGCAAGGCGGAGGAAGGAAGCGACGCAGAGCGTCGCTGACTGACGACAACGCCGCGAGCGGAGTCGCATGACGTCGGGAGCCCGCTCCCTGTCGTGGGGGAGGTCGTAAGTTCACGCATGACAGGCGCGTGCGATCACGCCGTTGTGGAGCCCTCCTTGCCCAGTCCCTACCGCGCGATTTTCGCCGCCCCCGGCACCAAGGGGTTCTCGGCGGCCGGATTCCTCGGCCGGATGCCGCTGTCCATGATGGGCATCGGCATCGTGACCATGGTTTCCCAGCTCACCGGCCGTTACGGCCTCGCCGGCGCGCTCTCCGCGACGCTGGCGATGTCGGCTGCGGTGATCGGGCCGCAGATCTCCCGGCTCATCGACCGGCACGGGCAGAGCCGCGTCCTGCGTCCCGCCACTCTCGTCGCGCTGGCGGCGGTGGCCGGTCTCCTGATCTGCGCGCAGCAGCGGCTGCCGGACTGGACGCTCTTCGTCTTCGCGGCGGGCGCCGGCTGTGTCCCCAGCGTAGGTTCGATGATCCGGGCCCGTTGGGCGGAGATCTACCGCGGCTCGCCGCGGGAGTTGCACACCGCGTACTCGTGGGAGTCGATCGTCGACGAGGTGTGCTTCATCTTCGGGCCGATCATCTCGATCGGCCTGTCCACCGCCTGGTTCCCGGAGGCCGGCCCGCTTCTCGCCGCAGGGTTCCTGCTGGTCGGTGTCCTCTGGCTGACCGCGCAGCGCGCCACCGAGCCGGTGCCGCATCCGCGCGAGCACCACACCGGCGGCACCGCGCTGCGCTCCCGGGGCCTCCAGGTGCTCGTGGTCACGTTCGTGGCGACCGGTGCGATCTTCGGGGCCGTCGACGTGGTGACGGTGGCCTTCGCCGAGGAGCAGGGTCACAAGGCCGCGGCGAGCCTCGTGCTTGCCGTGTACGCGCTGGGGTCCTGTCTGGCCGGTGCGGTCTTCGGCCTGCTGCACCTCAAGGGGAAGCCGTCCACCCGGTGGCTGGTGGGCGTGTGCGCGATGGCCGTGAGTATGATCCCCCTCCAACTGGCCGGGAGCCTCCCGTTTCTGGCCGTGGCGCTCTTTGTCGCGGGCCTCGCCATCGCACCGACGATGGTCACCACGATGGCCCTCGTCGAGCAGCACGTACCACGCACCGAGCTGACCGAGGGCATGACCTGGACCAGCACCGGGCTCGCCGTCGGTGTGGCGCTCGGCTCCTCGGCCGCCGGCTGGGTGGTCGACGCATCCGGAGCCGAGGCGGGGTACGCGGTGCCCACCGTGGCGGGAGCGCTCGCGGCCGCGGTGGCGTTCCTGGGGTACCGCCGGCTCGGCGGGCCGGTTCCTACGGAAGGGCTCGGGGAAGATGACCGACACCGACGCACGGACGACGACGAGCGCGTGGCGTAACTGGGCGGGGAACGTCAGGGCCCGTCCGGAACGGGCCGTGTCCCCCGCTTCCGTGGCGGAGCTCGGTGAGGTGCTGCGCCGCGCGTCCGAGGACGGTCTGAAGGTGAAGCCGGTCGGCACCGGGCACTCCTTCACCGCGACGGCGGCCACCGACGGTGTGCTGATCCGCCCGGATCTGCTCACCGGCATCCGGGAGATCGACCGCAGGGCGATGACGGTGACCGTCGAGGCAGGTACCCCGCTGAAGCGGCTGAACACCGCTCTGGCCCGGGAGGGCCTGTCGCTCACCAACATGGGCGACATCATGGAGCAGACAGTCGCAGGCGCCACCTCGACCGGCACCCATGGCACCGGGCGTGACTCGGCGTCCATATCCGCGCAGATCCGCGCCCTCGAACTGGTCACGGCCGACGGCACGGTGCTGACCTGTTCGGAGAAGGAGAACGCCGACGTCTTCGCCGTCGCCCGGATCGGGCTCGGCGCCCTGGGGGTCGTCACGGCGATCACCTTCGCCGTGGAGCCGGTCTTCCTGCTGACGGCCCGTGAGGAGCCGATGAGCTTCGACCGGGTCACGAACGGCTTCGACGAACTGGTCACCGAGAACGAGCACTTCGAGTTCTACTGGTTCCCGCACACCGGCAACTGCAACACCAAGCGCAACAATCGCAGCGCGGGCCCCGCCGCCCCGCCCGGAAAGGTCAGCGGCTGGATCGAGGACGAGCTCCTCTCCAACGGCATCTTCCAGGTGGCCTGTTCGCTCGGCCGGGCGGTCCCCGCCGCCATTCCGTCGATCGCCCAGCTCTCCAGCCGCGCCCTGTCGGCCCGCACGTACACCGACATCCCGTACAAGGTCTTCACCAGCCCACGCCGGGTCCGCTTCGTGGAGATGGAGTACGCGCTGCCGCGCGAGGCCGCCGTGGAGGCGCTGCGCGAGGTCAAGGCGATGGTCGAGCGTTCACCGCTGCGGATCAGCTTCCCGGTGGAGGTCCGCACCGCCCCCGCGGACGACATCGCGCTCTCCACGGCCTCGGGCCGGGAGAGCGCGTACATCGCCGTCCATCTGTACAAGGGCACGCCCTACCAGGCGTACTTCACCGCCGTCGAGCAGATCATGACCGCCCACGCCGGCCGCCCGCACTGGGGCAAGGTCAACACCCGCGACGCCGATTACCTCGCCGGGGTGTACCCGCGGTTCGGCGAGTTCACCGCCGTACGCGACCGGCTGGACCCGGACCGCCTCTTCGGCAACGACTATCTGCGCCGGGTGCTGGGCGACTGAGCGTCGCGGCCGTTCACTGTCCGGTGCCCGTGCCTGTGTCCGTGGTGGCGCGGTCGCCCTGCACCGGGGCGACGCCCGCGCCCGTGGAGTTCGGGTCGGCCGCGGTGCCGTCGCCGGGCGCGTCCTGGGAGGGTGTGGCCGTCGGAGACGGACTCGTCCCACCACCGGTGTTGTCGGACGGCCTGGAGCTGGGATCGGCCGAGGAACCGTCGCCCTTCCCGGAGTCCGGGTTCCGGCTCTGTCCGCCCTGCGAGTCCGTACCGGGCGTCGCGCCGCTCTCCTGGCCCGGGGTCTGCCCCTGGCCGGGGTCGGTGCTGGTCCGGCCGGGGTCGGTGCTGGTCGCCGGTGCCGGGTCGTTCGACCCGGAGCCCCGCTCCCCGCCGCGTACGACGGAGCCTACGGTCGTTCCCTGGCCACCGCTCAGGCCGTTGCCGGAGACCAGCTCGAAAGTGGTGATGCCGGCCATCGTCACGGCGAAGACCACGACCGCCCCGAGCGCCGACCGCTTCCAGCCGCGGATGCGGGTGCCGTGGGTGGTGGCTTCGGAGAACTCCTCGTCCGGGCCCGGGCGCCCCGTGGTGAGCAACCGGGTCCCGTCGAGCGGTCTCAGCAGCTGCGTACGGTCCGGATCGTCCGCCACGTTGCGCAGTACGGTCGTGGCGTCCGTGTCACGCGGCATGGTCGTGGCTGTGCGCGCACCACCCGTCTCACGCGTATGTACGGTCACCTCACGGCCCGGGTGCTTCACCTGGACCGTGACCTCACGGATCTGCTCCCCGGTGCGGCGGAAGAGGTGCTGGAAGACCGAACCGCCGCACGTGGCGACGACGCTCATCACTCCGGCGCCGAGGATCGTTCCGTACACGCCCAGCTGGGAGGCCGCCACCGCTGCCGCGACTGCTGCCACGGCGCTGCCCGCCACCTGCGGCAGGCTCAGATCTATACGCCTTTCTTTGGGTTCTATGTCACTTTCCGGCTTCTGCACCATTTCCAGCCCTTGATTGACATCTCTCCCACCATGCAACAGGAAGGGACATGTGAGCGAAGTGAATAGTTCCGCTTCGGGAGATTCTGTGAAGCAGGACACGCGTGAGGTCAACCCGCACCCGGCCGGACAGCTCAACCCCCGCACCTCACGAGAACTTCGGCGGCGCGGCGGTCCACCCGCATGGCCCGAATGGAGTACTGTGGCGAGCCCTGGGGCCGGACTCCCACACGGATGTCCGGGATCTTCGGGAGGGGGCCGAAGGAGGCACTCGATCCGGCGGCGCCACGGCATCGCACGGGGACTGGCTACATGGAGCGACCACTGGTCGCTTTTTGTTGCACAATAGGTCACCGTGTCATACCGGCGATCAAGGGCTCCCGCCCGACACGCCGGGCAACACGGCAATGTTGTGGCAGGCTGCACCCGGGCAGGCCACACTCGACTAGCGGAAGCAGCGACGCACGTGACGTCGGCAGGCACCACCCGGGAGGTCCCCATGCCCGAACTGCGTGTCGTGGCCGTCTCCAATGACGGCACACGACTGGTGCTCAAGGCTGCGGACAGCACGGAGTACACGCTTCCGATCGACGAGCGGCTGCGAGCCGCCGTACGCAACGACCGCGCCCGGCTCGGCCAGATCGAGATCGAGGTGGAGAGCCACCTCCGCCCCCGCGACATCCAGGCCCGGATACGAGCCGGTGCGTCCGCGGAGGAGGTCGCTCAGTTCGCAGGGATTCCGGTCGACCGTGTCCGCCGCTTCGAGGGTCCCGTGCTCGCAGAGCGTGCCTTCATGGCCGAGCGGGCCCGGAAGACTCCTGTACGCCGTCCCGGCGAGAACGCCGGCCCCCAGCTCGGCGAGGCGGTGCAGGAGCGGTTGCTGCTGCGCGGCGCCGACAAGGAGACCGTCCAGTGGGACTCCTGGCGCCGTGACGACGGCACCTGGGAAGTCCTGCTGGTCTACCGGGTCGCGGGCGAGCCGCACTCGGCGAGCTGGACGTACGACGCGCCGCGCCGACTGGTCCAGGCCGTGGACGACGAGGCGCGTTCGCTGATCGGCGAGACCGACGATGTCGCCGCGCCCGAGCCGAGCTTCCCGTTCGTGCCCCGGATCGCCCGGCTGCCACGCGACCGACCACTGGACCGTGCCCTGGACCGCCAGATGGAGCGCCCCACGGCGCCGGCACCCGCGCCCGAGCCGGAGGAGCACATCGGCGGCATCTCGGCCGGCGAGCGCGATTCGCTGACCAGCCTGCTGGAGGCGGTGCCGAGCTTCCGCGGCGACATGGTGGTGCCCGAGCGGCCCGCGCCGCCCGAGCCTCCGGCCATCGAGCCCGCCGCGCAGGAGCCGGAGGCCGATGAACCGCCAGCCGCGGCAGCCTCCGCAGGCGCCGGTTCCGCCTACGCGGATGTGCTCATGCCGCGAGCGGTGGCCGGCCACCGTGACCGGCTGACCGGGACGACGGACCGCCAGGCCGAGGCGGACGGCGTCCGACCGGGCCGCCGGGCCGCCGTGCCGAGCTGGGACGAGATCGTCTTCGGTACGCGCCGGAAGAAGCAGGACTGAGGCGGGGTGACCGCAGCATGACGAGGGCCCGTACGCCGCTGCGTACGGGCCCTCGTGCGGCATGCGGGCCTCGTGCCGTGCGCGCCGCTCATGTCGCGTGCGTCCCTCGTGCCGTGCGCTTACGGAACCTGTTACGGCGGTTCCACGCCTTCGGGCCGGTGTGCGCTCCGTTACTGGGGGTCGGGGCCCTTTGCGACCGGGCGCGACTCGTCACCGGACCACTCGGACCAGGAGCCCGCGTACAGCGCCGCAGGGATCCCGGCGACGGCCAGGGCCAGCACCTCATGGGCGCCGGAGACACCGGAGCCGCAGTAGACGCCCACCTCCGGCGCCCGGCCTGCGCCGAGCTTCTCGAAGCGGGCCGCCAGCGATTGCGCGGGCAGGAATCGGCCGTCGTCCCCCGCGTTCTCGGAGGTCGGGGCCGAGACGGCACCCGGGATGTGGCCGCCCACCCGGTCGATCGGTTCCACATCACCCCGGTAGCGTTCGGCGGCTCTCGCGTCGAGCAGCAGACCCGAGCGGGCCAGCGTCGCCGCCCCGTCCGCGTCCAGCAGCGGCAGAGCGCCGGGGACGGGCCGGAAGTCGCCCTCGGCCGGGGTCGGAGTCTCCGTCTGGAGTTCCCCCTTCCAGGCCGCGAGACCGCCGTCCAGGACCCGGACGTTCTCATGCCCCGTCCAGCGCAGCAGCCACCAGGCTCGCGCCGCCGCCCAGCCCTGGCCACCGTCGTACACGACCACCGGACTCTCCCGAAAGACACCGGCTCGGCGCATCACCACGCCGAATTCCTCCGGATCGGGCAGCGGATGACGGCCGCCACTGCCTGCCGGACCGGCAAGTTCCGCATCAAGATCGACAAAAACCGCACCGGGGATGTGCCCGGCCTCGTAGTCGGGACGGCCGTGCGGGCCGCCCAGCTGCCAACGTACGTCCAGGAGCACCGGCGGACGTGGCCCCGCCGACTCGCTCTCGCATTCGGATGCGGTGATGATGGGCTTCATGGGTGCCATCCTCGCGCAGGAGCCGCCCCACCCGTAACACCTTCGAAACGGACGTATCGCATCAAATCGGTCTCTCTTTGTCGAGATCCCGGAATGTGCGGCGCGGCCGGGGCACATCGTGCGCCGGGTGGTGCGAGCATCTGCACGGGGCGTACACATCCTGTACCGCACTGCGGCACACCGGCCCCGTTCCCCCCGTACGGCCACCACGATGGTCCGAGGAGAGAGTGACGATGACCGAGGCTGCCGCTCGGCGCACGCCCGGAACACCATGCTGGGTGAGTCTGATCGTGCACGGCCTGAGCACGACTCAGGACTTCTACGCCGATCTGTTCGGCTGGGAGTTCGTGCCCGGCCCGGACCAGCTGGGTCCGTATGTCCGCGCGCTGATCGACGGAAAAGTGGTCGCGGGCATCGGACAGCTGCCGTCCGACCGCCACCTACCGGTCGCCTGGACGACCTACCTGGCCACCGCCGACGCCGATGTCACGGCGGAGATGATCCGCTCCTGCGGCGGCACGGTCGCCGTCGGACCGCTCGACGCGGGCGAGGCGGGCCGGCTCGCCATCGCCTCCGACCCCAGCGGCGCGGTCTTCGGAATCTGGCAGGCCGCCGCGCACGTCGGGACGGCGCTCGCGGGAGCCCACGGCACACCAGTCTGGAACGAGCTGGTGACCAGCGAGACCTCGGCGGTCTGCAAGTTCTACCAGACGGTTTTCGGCTACGAGGCGGAAGCCGTCGTCTCGGCCGACTTCGACTACCAGACCCTGCATCTGAACGGCCGTCCCGTGGCCTCGCTGCACGGCGTAGGCCACGCCCTGCCGCGCGACCGGGGCCCGCACTGGATGACGTACTTCGAGGTCATCGACACCGACGAGGCCGCGCACCGCGTGGTGGAGCTCGGCGGATACATCCTGCAGCCGGCCCGGGACGGGTCGAGCGGCCGGGTGGCGACCGTGGCGGACCCGGAGGGCGCGGTGTTCACGATCGTGCGGTCGGCCGCTCGCTGAGCCGCCGGGCCACGGGAGGGTGGGTCAGCCGGCCCGGACCCGTTCGACATGTCGATGGGCGGGGCGGGCGAGGCGGGCGTGCAGCTCGTCGAAAAGCTCGGACGCCTCGGCTCCGCTCCAACCGGCCGGCAGCAGTTCACGGGCGACACCGGGGTCGAGGTAGACGAGCCGGCGCCAATCGGTGAGGACCCTGATGTACGTCGTGAACGCCTCGCGGTCCGTCACCGGACCTCCGCTCGCGATCCGCTCGGCCACCGGACGGTGCACCGCGAGGAATTCGGCGTACAGCTGCTGCAGCCGGGCGGTGTCCCACCAGGAGCGCACCTTCGCCGCAAGGTCCCCGCTCCCGTCCTTGCCTCCCCCCACCGACAGATAGTCGGCCCGGAAGAGGTCGGCGTACGAGCGCAGCCCGTGCCGGGCAAGCATGTCCTCTGCCTCGTCGTGCACATGTCCCGGTGCGATCCACACCCCGGCAGACACGGAGCCGAAGCCGAGCCGGGTGAGCTGGGTGCGCAGGGTGTGCCGTTTGGCGCGTTCGGACTCGGGCACCGAGAAGACGACCAGCACCCAGCCCTCGTCCGCGGTGGCCCGCCGGGCCGCGAAGATCCGCGGGTCGCCGTCGCGCAGAATCCGCTCGGTCTCGGGTGAGATCCGGTATCCGGCGGCTCCGGAGACCGATTCGGCTTCGAGCAGTCCGGCGCGCTTCAGCCGGGAGACCGAGGACCGTACGGTCGGCCCCTCGACGCCGAGGTCGGCGAGCAGCTGGATCAGCGAGGCCACGGACATCCAGCCGTGGGTGTCGCGCGCGTACAGCCCGTAGACCGTCACGATCAGCTGCCTCGGCTGCACCTTGCCCAGTGGGCCCGACTCGGACTCGGCCTCTTCTCCGCTCACCGTGTTCACAGCGTCATCCTAAGCATCCGCACCGGACGCCCGAGGGGACGGTTCAGGCGGAGGTGACGGGCAGCACGTCCGGTGAGAGCGCGGTTGCGCGGGCGCTCGCGCTGATCGTCCTGCGCTGGTGGTGACGACGGCACAGCACCTCGTAACCGACCTCGCCCGTCTGCTGGTTGGCGTCTCCCACGACCACCTGGGCACCTTCGACGGCCATCTCGCCGCCGACCGTACGGGCGTTGTGCGTGGCCCGTGCTCCGCACCAGCAGAGCGCCTCGGCCTGGAGCGTCTCAACCCGGTCGGCCAGTTCTGAAGTGTCCTTGCAGGCCGGCACATCGGCCGCCCCGCCACCGGATCGGTCGTCACAGTCTTTGCCGTCATCCCCTGCGGTCGCGTTCGCGCGCCGTGCCCCAGGCCCCCTGCTTTCCCTATCACCTGCCGGACGGCTCCCCCTCGGGAAAGCCCGGGGCTATGGTTACCAACCATGTGGTCAGGAGAGCCGCCCGAGGGCGAGCAGAACCTTCACGGCCAAAACCCCTACCGGCAGCCGAGGTGGCCGCAACCGCCCAGCGGCGGGGGCGGCGGGAACCGGGTGAAGGTCGTCGCAATCGCTGCGGCCACGGCCGTGGTCGTAACCGTCGGCGTCGCAGGCTCCCTGCTCCTGAGTGGCGACAAGGACGACAACGCCAACGGCGGCAGCAGGAACACGAAAGCGCCGGCGAGTGCCTCGAAGAGCGCGACAGCCTCGGCGCCGGCGTCCGGCAAC
This sequence comes from Streptomyces sp. NPDC002785, assembly GCF_040295565.1. NCBI lineage: Bacteria > Bacillati > Actinomycetota > Actinomycetes > Kitasatosporales > Streptomycetaceae > Streptomyces > Streptomyces sp. NPDC002785. Next base: position 8,906 of record NZ_JBEOVN010000206.1, read on the forward strand.
CCGCGCGGCAGCGAGACCGAGAGGCCGGCCATCCCGGGCTGGAAGGCCGTCATCAACCCCAAGTGGGGCACGGCCTTCGACGTGCCGCCGAACTGGGTCGTCAAGAAGCCGGGCGTGCTGATCGGCTTCGAGGACAGCAAGGTTGACTACAGCGACCCCGCCAACTGGGGCAAGGCCGTCATCGTCATGGGCGCACCGGCGGTCCTCCAGGAGAACTGGTGCCTGTCCGACGACGACAAGGACGGGCGAGTGGAAGGCACCGGGCTGGCGGCGGCGGGCACCAAGGGCGCCAAGGGCGCCGAGAGCACCGGCGACGCCGCCTTGGGCCAGGTGGAGCGGTGGGTGTACGGCGGTTACACGCAGCCGGACACGAAGAGCATCATTCACGACAAGACGGCGAAGCCGTACACGACCAAGTCCGGCGTCGAGGGCAGCATCGCCTGGGCCCGGTCCAGGAACACGCCCCAGAAGGGCAAGTGTGCGAGCGACGGCAAGGCCATCACGTTCGCCTTCAAGAACTCCGCGGGCGGCTTCGTCGCATGGAGTCTTTACGGTGCCACGGACGTGAAGGACGAACTGCCGGACTCGACGATCATGAAGATCCTCGGCACGGTACGCCTCCACGGGGACCCGACGGAATCGTGAGCCGGACAGCTGGCAGCCCCAGGGCGCGGCGCCGTGTTCGAAGCGGGCCGGGAAGGCGTCGGCGGCGGTGCCCTTCGCCCAGGACACGGCCGAGCACAGGCACCACCGGGCGCGGGTCCTGGGCACGGCACGTGGCTTCGCGGACCGCGCCCCGCGTCGGGGTGCGTCGCCGCACGCCAAGGCGACAACGCGCCCTGCTCGTTCCCCGGCCGGAGGCGAGGAGCACGTGCTTCTCGCCTCCGGCCGGGGCACCGATGAGTACAGTGGGAAGGCCGATGACGGGGGCGGACGTACATGGCGAGACAGCGGGACTCCGGCGATGGGCCGCACATCAGCAACACCGCGGTCGACTGCACAGCCGAGTACCTGATCCAGATCGGGATCCTCGAAGGTGATCTCAATCTGACCCTGCGCGTGGAGTCCCCGCCGCCCGACGACGACGCTCCGCTGGCCACGGCCGAGCGGAGGCTTGCACGCAGTCTCCTGCACCGGTGGCGGGCCGAGGCCGACGCCTGGGGCATGACCGATCCCGAGCCGCTGCCCGTGCACTGGACGCCCAGCCGACGAGTGGCGTCGGCCGGGGAGTACGTGCCCGCGGGCTCCGGGACCGACACCATCGCCGGGACCTTCCTCAGACTCCAGCCCCGGCGGCGGCTGGTCGTGCTGGGCAACGCCGGGTCCGGCAAGACCGTGCTCTCCGTCCTGCTCACCCTGGAACTCCTCGCCCGCCGGCTCACACAGGGCGAGGACGACGTGCCGATCCCGCTCGTGCTGTCGCTGGAGTCCTGGGACACCCGGCGGCAGGCGCTCACCGAGTGGCTGATGGACCGGCTGCGCCAGGACCACCCCGGTCTGCCGCCCGTGGACGGCGTCCATCCCGCCCGCCGGCTCGTCCTTGAGCGGCGGGTGCTGCCCGTCCTCGACGGCCTCGACGAACTGCCCGAACACCGCCGCGCCGAGGTCCTCGACGCGCTCAACGCCGGCCTCGGTGTCGTGCAGGACGCGGTACTGGTGTCCCGTACGGCCGAGTACGAGCGCCTCGACCAGGCGGGCAAGGGTCTGCGGCACTCAACGGTCATCGAGTCGCTGCCGCTGCGCCCCAACGAGGTGGCGAACTACCTCCGCAGGGCCCGGCCCACGGCCCGCGCCGCGGCCTGGGCACGCCTGCTGGAGACCCTTCGGAAGGAACCCTCCGCGCCGGTCGCCCGGGCCCTGACCAGTCCGCTGATGGTGTGGCTGGTACGCCGGTCGTACGAGCAGCATCCGGCGGATCCACAAGAGTTGGTGGACCGGGAGTGGTTCCCGACCCGGGATGCCGTCGAGGCGCACCTGCTCGACCGGATTGTGCCCGCCGCGTTTCCGCAGCGACCACCGGACCCCGGTCGGCTGCACCCACCCCGCACCTGGGACGCCGAACGGGCCCACGCCTGGCTTTCATACCTGGCGCTGCTGCTGAGCCGTCGCGAGGAGTCCGAACTGGCATGGTGGCGGCTGTACGCGGCGCCACTGCCCCGACTGCTCGCCCTGCCCGCGCTGCTCGTGACCGGCATCCTGCTCTCCCTCGTCATCAAGGCAGGCATGTCCGGCTATGCGGAGAGCGCCCCGCTGGGCGACCTGAGTGTGACAACGTATGTGACCGGTGGGATCGTCTTCGCCGCCCTCGCCCGGTCGGTGACCGCCTCCTGGTTCGGCCAGCGGCTCGCCGAGCCGCGACGCAGCGCGAACCCGCTGCTGTTCATCCACGCGCTGCGCTCCCTCGACCGGCATGCGCGGGTGGGTCCTCTGGTCCGCCTCGCGGCTCTCGCGGGCGGTCCCGCCCTGGTCGTCCTCCTCCTCGCCCTGTACGTCTTCGTGACACCGGACGCCGTCCTGGTCTGGTTCTCCGTCGGCGGCGTACTGCCCATCCTGCTGATGATCGTGTACGCGGCTCCCGCCGACACCGTGGACGCCGCCACCCCCGACGAACTCCTGCGCGGCGAGCAGAGCGCGCTCGTCACGACGCTGACGCTGGTGGCCCCGCTCATCGGAGCCGGTGCGGGCGCGTTCTTCTGGCTCAACGGCGGGAGCGGGGGCTGGGGCGCGGCGGTCGGCGCCTGGGCGGGCGCCTCCGCGATGCTGGTGCTGCTCAGTCCGTGGAGCCGCTGGATTCTCGCCAGATGCTCGCTCGCGGCGACGGGTCGGGTGCCCTGGCGGCTGATGACGTTCCTCAAGGACGCACGCGCGGCGGGCCTGCTGCAGTTGTCGGGCGGAACGTACCGCTTCCGCAACCGCAGGCTCCAGGAGCACCTGGCGGGGCTCCACGCCCAGGAGCGGGGAACGGCTTCACCCAGCTCCGGGAGGGCTCCCGTCCCCGCGCTCGCGGACTCCCGTCACTCAACGGTGGAACGCACCGCGGACCACTACCGCCTCCGCGGCCGGTCGCGGAGGCTGCCGCTGGCCCACTGGGCCGTGTTCGGCCCGCTCATGGGCGTTTTCGTCGTTCGGTTCAGCGTGTCCGGACAGTGGCAGGACCCGACCGCCTGGCTGGTACTGCTCTTCTGGCCCTTCATCGGCGCCGTGATCACCGTGGCCGGATTGCTCATGCCGCGGCAGCGGCTGGAGCTGGAGCTGACCCGGGACGACGTCACCTCCGTGATCGGGCGCAGGCGACGCTCCTACGAGTGGCGGCATGTCGAGGAGATCACCGTGCGCCGCGCGATCGTCCGGGGTCGGGACGCGCGCTTCTACGCGCTCCAGGTCCGGCTGCTCGTCGGCGCCCCGCGCCCGTCGCGCCGCTCCCGCATGGGCGAGGGTTGGTTCTTCGTCCTGCCGCTCGGCCTCTCGCCGGGTGTGGATCCCCAACTCGGCGCGGCCCTGGCCGACTTCGCGGGGCCCCGCTGGACGTCGTCGTCCGGTGGGCGCTGACGGCCTCCCCCACGACAGGGAGCGGATCAGCGAGCGGCGTCATGCGGCTTCGATTGCAAGGCGGAGGAAGGAAGCGGATGGGGTCTCCCCTGGTCGAGCGAAG
>NZ_JBEOVN010000207.1:0-12522 GCF_040295565.1 Streptomyces sp. NPDC002785
GGACCCGAGAACCACTACAAGGGCTGCACCCGTATCACCAGCCGAAACGCCGAGCATTGCGCCGCAGATCGAACCTCTAACCGAACGGCATTGGGTTTAGGGCTCGTTCTGTGCCGACGGCACGGTGGTCGCGCACACCGGCGTCATCCACGGCATGTGGCGGGCGCGCGGCGAACGCCCGCCATTCGCACTCCTACTCGGAGCGGAACCCGCGGTCCCCTTCGTGTCGGCGATGTCGCTGCCCGAACAGGTCGACGAAGCCGCCTAGTGCTGTGGGCGCCCGCTGGAACTCGTACGCTGCCGGACGGTCGACCTCGGCCGGTGCAGCCGCTCGAGGTGGGCGGCCGCGCTGTCCAGGAGCATCTCCAGGGCTGTCGGGTAGGCGCTGGTGACCATGCGGGTCGCCAGCAGCGGCGCGGCCTCGGCGATCCGGGGGTGGGTGGCGGCCGGCAGGTGCGCGTACGTCGAACGCCACATGTCCTCGTCGGCGCGCTGGGAGGCTCGGGGCAGGGCCAGGGAGGCCGCGTCGAGTGCGGCGAAGGCCAGCGCCTGGTCGATGAAGGCGTGGTAGATCCGCACGGTGTCAGGCACCGGGAAGCCGGCCGTGCGCAGCACGTCCAGGACGGCCTCGTCGGCGGCCAGTTCGTGGGCGCGGCCGGTGACCCGGCTCGCGGTCAGCTGCGCAGCCTGCGGGTGGGCCACGTACGCGGCGTGGATGCGCGAGCCGATCGTCTGCAGGTCCGCCCGCCACTTCCCCGTAGGCTGCCAGCCCCGCAGGGCCTGCCCCATGAGGGCGTCGCCGATGGCGAGGGTGAGGTCGTCCATGCCGCGGAAGTACCGGTACAGGGCGCTCGGGTCGCAGTCGAGTGCCAGGCCGAGTCGGCGGGTGGTCAGGCCGGCGCTGCCGTGCTCGCGCAGCAGCCGCAGCGCGGTCTCCACGACGAGCCGCTCGGACAGCACGGTGCCGCTCCTGGTGGGACGGCGCCGCTGTCGCTTCTCCTCGGGCACCACTGGTTTCGGCACCGTCGTCACTCTCTTCCGCACATCTGTTCCGAGTCTTATGCCAACGGTATTGACCTTACGTGAATCCAGGGCGTTGTATCTCCGGTCAGGCGCGCCTCGTCTTCGATGTCTTTGACCGAGAGGGAATTCTTGCCATGCGTGTACTACTCGTGGGAGCCGGCGGTGTGGGCACCGCGATCACCCGGATCGCGGCCCGGCGCACGTTCTTCGACCTGATGGTGGTGGCCGACTACGACCTGGGGCGTGCCGAGGCGGCCGTCACGGCCCTCGGTACCGCCTCGTCCCGATTCCACGCTGAGCACGTGGACGCGGGCGACGAGGCGGAAGTGGCGGCGCTGCTGCGGCGGCACGAGTGCGACGTCCTGCTCAACGCAACCGACCCGCGCTTCGTCATGACCCTGTTCCAGGCGGCGCGGTCGGCCGGCGCCAGCTACCTCGACATGGCGATGTCGCTGTCGCGGCCGCACCCCGAGCGGCCGTACGCGGAGTGCGGGGTCAAGCTCGGCGACGCGCAGTTCTCGCAGGCCGAGGACTGGGCGAAGGATGGCGCGCTGGCCCTGGTCGGCATGGGCGTGGAGCCCGGCCTGTCGGACGTGTTCGCGCGGTATGCGGCCGATGAACTCTTCGACGAGATCGAGGAGATCGGCGTCCGCGACGGCGCGAATCTCACCGTCGACGGCTACGACTTCGCGCCATCCTTCAACATCTGGACCACGATCGAGGAGTGCCTGAACCCGCCGGTCGTCTACGAGGCGGACCGGGGTTGGTTCACCACCGCGCCGTTCAGCGAGCCCGAGGTGTTCGACTTCCCGGAGGGCATCGGGGAGGTCGAGTGCGTGAACGTGGAGCACGAGGAGGTGCTGCTGGTCCCGCGCTGGATCGACGCGCGGCGCGTCACCTTCAAGTACGGGCTCGGGCGGGAGTTCATCGAGACGCTGCGGACGCTGCACCTGCTGGGCCTGGACCGCACCGACCCCGTGACTGTGCGGGGCGCCGACGGCCCGGTCGCGGTGTCGCCCCGGGACGTGGTCGCCGCCTGCCTGCCGGATCCGGCGACGCTGGGCGAGCGCATGCGCGGGAAGACCTGCGCGGGCACCTGGGTGCGGGGCGTCAAGGACGGTGCGCCGCGCGAGGTGTACCTCTACCACGTGGTGGACAACGAGTGGTCCATGGCGGAGTACGGTAGCCAGGCGGTGGTGTGGCAGACCGCGGTCAACCCGGTTGTCGCGCTCGAACTCCTCGCCACCGGCGCCTGGTCGGGCTCGGGCGTTCTCGGCCCGGAGGCGTTCCCGGCTCGCGTGTTCTTGGACCTGTTGACCGAGTACGGATCGCCCTGGGGCATGCGCGAGCACTGAGCAGCCCTGTCGGTTCCGGACCCGCGAGTTCGCCGTTCCGCTCCGCTTCGAGGGGGGACCCCGAACGCAGCCGCTCGTGCTCGGGCACCGCGGCGTACGACTCCGTCAGACGCCCGCCGAGCACTTTCGCCAGGCGGTCCGGCTTCGCCCGGCGGAGAAGCGACGCACCGGGTCCGGGACCAGGCCCGCGCCGGGCTTCGGCGACACCAGCGACTTGGCGACCATCTCGATCACCGTCGCCGGCCGAGCTATCGCAACTTTCGGACCCTGCACAGCAGTTCCTCCCTGGCGGAAGCTCCGGTGCAGGGATCGTACGACGCCCGCATTGGCAGAAGTCACCAAATACTGCTGACACCACGTCTCGCATACTTGTTGGTAACAACGTCTAGTCCCCAGCCGACCTGCGGCTCTACCGTGCTCGTATGCCGCCGAACCTGCCCGATGTAGTGCTCTGGTCCATACCGGCCTTCGTCCTGCTCACTGTCCTCGAAATGGCTCTCCATCACTTCCACCCCGATGACGAAGCCGCCGGGTACGAGGCGAAGGACGCCGTCACCAGCATCACCATGGGTCTCGGCAGCCTCGTCTTCGACCTGCTGTGGAAAGTGCCCATCGTCGCGATCTACACCGTGGTCTACGAGCTGACCCCGCTCCGCGTGCCCGTGCTGTGGTGGACCGTTCCGCTGATGCTGCTCGCGCAGGACTTCTTCTACTACTGGTCCCACCGCGGCCACCACGTCATCCGGGTCCTCTGGGCCTGCCATGTGGTCCACCACTCCAGCCGGAAGTTCAACCTCTCCACCGCGCTGCGCCAGCCCTGGACATCGCTGACCGTCTGGCCGTTCTATGTGCCGCTCATCGCCTGCGGTGTCCATCCGGCCGCGCTCGCCTTCTGCTCGTCGGTGAACCTCGTCTACCAGTTCTGGGTGCACACGGAGCGCATCGACAAGCTCCCCAGGCCCTTCGAATACGTGCTGAACACGCCCTCCCACCACCGGGTGCACCATGCGTCGCAGGGCGGCTACCTGGACCGGAACTTCGGCGGCATCCTGATCCTTTGGGACCGGCTCTTCGGGTCCTTCACCGCCGAGACGGAGCGGCCCGTGTTCGGCCTCACCAAGAACATCGACACATTCAATCCGCTCCGTGTCGCCACCCATGAGTACGCGGCCATCGCCCGCGATGTGCGGGCGGCGGGCAGCTGGAGCGAGCGGGCCGGGCGGATCTTTTGCGGGCCCGGCTGGCAGCCGGCCGGAACGGCCGTCCGTACGGCCGTCCCCGCCCAGGAGCGCACCGGATGAGCGCCGCTGCCGTCACGGACCGGCGGGAACGTCTCGTACGCCCGCTGCTCATCGCCTTCCTCGTGGCCTCGGCCGTCGACCTTTTCGGCCTGCTCGCCGACGTCTCGGTCGCCCACCTCGTCGCCAAGCCCCTGCTGATGCCGCTGCTGGCCGGGTACGCCGCCGCCCGGCGCGGCCCCCGGCTGCTCATCGCGGCGCTCCTGTTCGGCTGGGGTGGTGACACGTTCCTGCTGTTCGACGCCGACGCCGCCTTCCTCATCGGGATGGGCTCCTTCGCCGCAGGTCATGTCTGCTATCTCCGGCTCTTCGGACGTGCCCGCAGCCCGCTGCCCATCGGGGTTGTGTATGCCGCCTTCCTGGCCACCTTCGTCGCGCTGCTCTGGAGCGGGCTGCCGGCGGACATGCGGATTCCGATGACCGGCTACAGCCTGCTGCTCACGGCGATGGCGTACCGCGCAGGCACCCTCGGCCCGTACGCGGCCGTCGGCGGGGCGCTCTTCCTGCTCTCCGACGCGCTCATCGCCACCGGCATCGCCGACTGGCCGCAGCTGCCTGCCCCCGACTTCTGGGTCATGCTCACCTACATCGCGGCACAGTTCCTGCTGACCGTCGGAGCGCTCGCGCCCGGTGCCGGATGGGGCGGTGTCACCCCTGGTACCCGCCGCCCGTCTTCGACCTGACCATCGGCCTCGACGACGTCCCCGCCGGTTACAGGACGATGGACGACCGGACGGTGCTGAAGGTGTTCATCAAGCCGTGAGCCAGGCGGTCGCGTCCGCCCCCAGCGGGCCGGGCGGGCGCGACCAGTCGGCGGGGGAGCCGTCGAAGGCGACCGGCGGCCGGGCGTGCCGCAGCCGGCCCAGCGGGCTGTCCGTCTCCGTGAGCCACTTCTCCGCGTCGTACGAACCCGCCGTGGCCCCGGGCTCGTGCCGGGCGGGCAGCTCGTCGAGCAGCCACGCGGCGGTACGGGCGAGCGAGAGCGTGACCAGCCGGGAGCCGCCCTCGTCGTGCTGCTCGGTCAGTGCGCGCAGCACGGCGGCGGCCAGCAGATAGCCCGTGCCGTGGTCGAGTGCCTGCGCGGGCAGCGCACCGGGCGGGTTCTCGGGCCCTGCCGCGGCCTCGACCGAGGCGATGCCGGTGGCCACCTGCACCAGGCTGTCGAAGCCGCGCCGCTGCGCCCACGGACCGTGTCCCCAGGCCGAGATTCGCCCGATCACCAGCCCAGGCCTGCGCGCGGTCAGGGACTTTGGCGTCAGGCCGAACCGCTCGATCGCACCGGGCCGGTAGCCGATGACGACCACATCCGCACCGGCCAGCAGCTTGTCGAACGCGGCCGTACCCGGGCGGCTACCGAGGTCCAGGTCCACCGACCGCTTCCCGAAACCGGTGTCGCTGTGCGCGTCCTGGCTCTCCGGGAGCTGCGGGGCGTCGATCCGCAGGACGTCCGCGCCGAGCAGCGCGAGCGTACGGGTGGCGACGGGCCCCGCGATGACCCGGGTGAGGTCCAGCACGCGCAGCCCGGCGGCGGGCAGCAGCGGTTCACCGGCGAGCGCCGCCGTGCGGCGGGCCGGCCCGCCGCCGATGCGGTCCCTGGCCACCAGCGGCGTGCCCGCGACCGCCGCGCCTCGAGGGTCGGCCGCCCACTCCTCGGGCGTACGGGCGACCACGGCCAGGCCGCCCGCGGCGTACACCGTCCGCTCGATCTCCGGTCCCCGGCGCCCGGCGAACGAGGCCGCGACGGCGTCCACGGCGATGTCGTCCGAGGTGTCCGCGGGCAGCCCCAGCGTGGCGAGCAACCGGGCCCGGTGGTGCGGGTAGTTGGCGTGCGTACGGACCCAGCCGTCCGCCGTGCGCCAGAACCGGGACAGTGGGGCGAAGTTGGTCGGTGCGCGCCCGTCGATCCGCAGATGGCGCTCGCTCGTGAACGCCGTGGCCACCGCACCGTCATCAACCCGGACCTGCGGCACGGGGCGTGCGGTGCGGCGGGCGGCCAGTTCGGCGGCGGCCAGTGAGCAGACCGCGACGGCGGAACGCGCCAGTTCCATGGCGGGCAACCGGGCGGGCAACAGCCCGTCGGGACCGCTCGTCCCGATGTGCGCAAGAAGCGCGGGATCACCGCCGAGCGCCGCCCAGGCCTGCTCCGTACCGGATATTCGTGCGTGAGTCATCCCCGCACTATGGCACTGAGTGCCACCTGTCAGAAAGGGGCGCAGGAAGATCACAGGCCCGGAAACAGGCCCGGGAAAAGGCGGCGGGAGGGGCCGACGACCCAGGCCCCTCCCGCCGCGCCGGCTTCCCTACCAGCGGACCGCGTTCAGCGCGTTCACGACACCGGCCCCGTAGAAGCCGTTGCGGTTCTTGCCGCCCTCGCAGACGGCGTCGATCTTGCCGTCACCGTTGATGTCGTACGGCGCGCCGCACGCGGTGGCGTCCGCCTCCGCCGTCAGAAGCGCCTTCACCGCACCCGCCGAGGCGTGCGGGTGCGTCGACTTGATCAGGGCCGCGACACCCGCGACATGCGGGGAGGCCATCGACGTACCGGCCTTGTAGCCGTACTTGCCGCCCGGCAGCGTGGACAGGATCAGACCGCTCGTCGCGGGCGGTGCGGGCGTCTGATAGACCGTCGAGTCGCCGCCCGGGGCCGCCACGTCGATGACACCGTTCCCGTAGTTCGAGTACGAGGCCTTCAGACCCTTGGCGCCGGTCGCGGAGACCGTCACGACGCCCGGCAGCAACGCCGGGATGTCGAGGCACTCGCGCGGGTTGATCGTCCGGGTCACGGCCGTGGTGTCATTCGGGCTGGTCGTGTCGTCGATCGCGCCGGAGGCCAGGTCGAACTTGCTGTTGCCGGCCGAGGCGACGTTCACCGTGCCCTTGTGCTCCGCGTACCGCGTGGCACGGGCGACAGCATCGACCAGGGCGCCCTGGTCGGGGTCGTTCTTGCAGTTGAACATCCACGGGTCGGTGTAATAGCTGTTGTTGGTGACATCGACGCCGTGCTCGGCGGCCCAGACGAAGCCGCAGACGATCGACTCGGTGTAGAAGAATCCGTCCGGGTTCGCCACCTTGATGCCGGCGACCTTCACGCCCGGCGCGACCCCCGTCACCCCGATGCCGTTCTTCGCGGCGGCGATGGTGCCCGCGACATGCGTGCCGTGGTCGCTCTCACCGGTCTTCGGACGCCAGACGCCGTCCGCCGTGTCCGGCGCCCCGGACACACAGCTCGCCGAGGCTCCGCGGTCGAAGTTCGGTGCCAGGTCCGGGTGGGTGTCGTCGACACCCGTGTCGATGACGGCGACCGTGACCTTCCGGCTGCCCAGCGACTCCTGGTGCGCCTGGTCCGCCTTGATGGCGGGCAGATCCCACTGCAGGGGCTCCATCGGATCCTGGTCCGCCGTCGCCTTCGCCGCCGCGCCCCTGGCCTGCTCGGCGGAGAGCGGCTGCTCGACCCCGATGTCCGTCGTGGCCTGCGGAACGATGGGGTTGGTGCGGGTGGCCCCTGCTGAATCGACGCCCTTGACCCGGCGGATCGACGCCGCGAAATCCGGGTTCTGCGACTGGACGACGATGACACCGATCTGTTCGTAGGCGATGACCACCGTGCCGCCGGCCTCGGCTATCGCCTTCTTCACCTGCTTGACGGTCCCGGGACCGCTCCGCGTGTTGACCACGTACGAAAGCTTCGGGCCGTCCGTCGACACCGCAGCCGTGGGCTGCGCGTCCATGGGTGCGGCAGAGGCGGCCCCCGTCGGCAGGAAGCCGAGCGAGGCCGTGAGTGCCAATCCGACGGGCAGCGTCAGTGCGCGCGTCCGTCTGGATCCCAGGTGAGCCATGGGGTCTCCACATCATCCGTGCCGGTCGACCGGACACGGGTGTGTCCGATCGCGTACATGACGAGTGAAGTTATCGCTGATCATCCCTGCTGATCAATGAGTTCGGGCGACTCGGTTCGACCGGATGGCCGCCGGACGGGCGCGAAGAGTTGAGTCCGAGAAGTGCGCACCCGTGGTGAACCGCTTCGTCGCGCTCTCCGTGCCGTTGTCAGGGGAGGCGCACCATCACCCCCCGACATCGAGGTTTTCCTTTGAGTTCCAACGTCCCCTTCACCACCGCACCCGCGTCGCGAGGAGATTCCGTGGCTATCGATGCACCGCCGCCCGAGGGCAGTACGGACACCCGCCCTGCCCAGCCCACGACCGAGGCGTTCCTCGCGACGCAGGAGGGCGAAGAGTTCGGCGAACTGCGCCGCACGTACCGCTCGTTCGCCTTCCCGCTGACGATCGCCTTCGTCCTCTGGTACCTGCTGTACGTGCTGCTGTCCAACTACGCGGGCGGCTTCATGGGCACCAAGGTCTACAGCAACATCAACGTGGCCTTCGTGTTCGGTCTCGCCCAGTTCGTCACCACGTTCCTCATCGCCTGGCTCTACTCGCGCCACGCAGCCGCGAAGCTCGACCCCAAGGCCGAGGCCATCAAGTCCCGCATGGAGGCCGAAGCATGAGCGCCGCGTACCACTCGCACCCCGCCCTCCAACTGGCCGCCTCCTCGACCACCGAGCACCGGCCGCTGATCATCACGCTCTTCGCCGTGTTCGTCGCCGCGACCCTGGGCATCACCATCTGGGCCGGACGGCAGACCAAGAGCGCCTCCGACTTCTACGCCGGTGGCCGCCAGTTCACCGCCTTTCAGAACGGACTCGCGGTCTCCGGCGACTACATGTCGGCGGCCTCGTTCCTCGGGATCGCCGGGGCCATCGCCCTCTTCGGTTACGACGGCTTCCTCTACTCCATCGGCTTCCTCGTCGCCTGGCTGGTGGCCCTGCTGCTGGTCGCCGAACCGCTGCGCAACTCGGGCCGCTACACGATGGGCGACGTCCTCGCCTACCGGATGCGCCAGCGCCCGGTCCGTACCGCCTCGGGCGTCTCCACCATCATCGTGTCGATCTTCTACCTGCTGGCCCAGATGGCGGGCGCGGGCGTCCTGGTCTCCCTGCTCCTCGGCATCACGAGCGACGCGGGCAAGATCCTCATCGTCGCGCTGGTCGGCGTACTGATGATCGTGTACGTCACCATCGGCGGAATGAAGGGCACCACCTGGGTCCAGATGGTCAAGGCCGTGCTGCTGATCGCCGGTGCCCTCCTGATGACCTTCCTGGTGCTGCTGAAGTTCAACTTCAACATCTCCGACCTGCTGGGCACGGCCGCCTCGAAGAGCGGCCACGGAGCGGCGTTCCTGGAGCCCGGCCTCAAGTACGGCGCCACCGGCACCTCGAAGCTGGACTTCCTCTCCCTCGGCATCGCCCTGGTCCTCGGCACCGCCGGCCTGCCGCACATCCTGATCCGCTTCTACACGGTGCCGACCGCCAAGGCCGCCCGTAAGTCGGTCAACTGGGCCATCGGCATCATCGGCGCCTTCTACCTGATGACGATCGCGCTCGGCTTCGGCGCCGCGGCCCTCATCGGCCCGGACGAGATCAAGGCGAAGAACCCGGCCGGCAACGCGGCCGCTCCGCAGCTCGCCGAGTATCTCGGCGGGGTCGGCACCACGGGCGGTGCTGTGCTGCTCGCCGTGATCTCGGCCGTTGCCTTCGCCACCATCCTCGCCGTCGTCGCGGGGCTCACCCTCGCCTCCTCGTCCTCCTTCGCGCACGACATCTACGCCAACGTCATCCGCAAGGGGAAGGCCACCGAGAAGGAGGAGATGCGGGCCGCCCGCTGGGCCACCGTCCTCATCGGCGCGGTCGCGATCGTCCTGGGCGCCTTCGCCCGCGACATGAACGTCGCCGGGCTCGTGGCGCTCGCCTTCGCCGTCGCCGCCTCCGCCAACCTGCCGACGATCCTCTACAGCCTCTTCTGGAAGCGGTTCACCACCCAGGGCGCACTGTGGTCGATCTACGGTGGTCTGGCCAGCTCGGTGTTCCTGGTGCTGTTCTCGCCGGTCGTCTCCGGCAACCCGAAGACGTCGATGTTCAAGGGCGTCGACTTCGCCTGGTTCCCGCTGGAGAACCCGGGCCTGATCTCCATCCCGCTGGGCTTCCTGCTCGGCTGGGTCGGTTCCCTCCTCTCGAAGGAGGAGCCGGACAAGGGCAAGTACGCCGAGCTGGAGGTCAAGTCCCTCACAGGCATCGGGGCGCACTGAGGGGAAGAGTCTTCCGCTCCACGCGTCACCCCGGATCCGTGGCCGCGTCGTAGAGTCCTACGACGCGGCCACGCCGCTCCTCGTGACCAACGGGCCCATCCGATGTCACAGGTCTCGCGTAGTCTCGGAGAAGTAAGCCGGACGAGCCGGATCCGCGGCCGGGAAGTCGTTGACGGAGGGGGCGCACATGCTCATCGACACCTTCGATCGAGTCGCCACAGACCTCCGTGTCTCGCTGACCGACCGGTGCAATCTGCGGTGCACGTACTGCATGCCGGAAGAAGGCCTGCAGTGGCTGGCCAAGCCCGACCTGCTCAGTGACGACGAGATCGTGCGGCTGGTCCGCATCGCCGTCACCCGGCTCGGCATCACCGAGGTCCGCTTCACCGGCGGTGAGCCGCTGCTGCGCCCCGGGCTCGTCTCCCTCGTGGAGCGGTGTGCGGCCCTGAGCCCACGCCCCAAGATGTCGCTCACCACCAACGGCATCGGGCTGAAGCGCACAGCAGCCGCGCTCAAGGCCGCCGGTCTGAACCGGGTCAACGTGTCGCTGGACACCCTGCGCCCCGACGTCTTCAAGACACTCACCCGCCGTGACCGCCAACACGACGTACTGGCCGGCCTGGAAGCCGCCCGCGACGCCGGCCTCACCCCGGTCAAGGTCAATAGCGTCCTGATGCCGGGACTCAACGACGACGAGGCTCCCGACCTGCTCGCCTGGGCCATCGAGCACGACTACGAGCTCCGCTTCATCGAGCAGATGCCGCTCGACGCGCAGCACGGCTGGAAGCGCGACGGCATGATCACGGCAGGCGACATACTCCAGTCGCTGCGCACCCGCTTCACTCTCACCGAGGAGGGCGACGGCGAGCGCGGCTCCGCCCCCGCAGAGCGCTGGCTTGTCGACGGCGGCCCCCACCGTGTCGGTGTCATCGCCTCCGTCACCCGCCCCTTCTGCCGGGCCTGCGACCGGACCAGACTCACCGCCGACGGCCAGGTGCGCACCTGCCTGTTCGCCCGCGAGGAGACCGATCTGCGCGGCGCCCTGCGCTCGGACGCGCCGGACGAGGAGATTGCCAGGATCTGGACGCTCGCGATGTGGGGAAAGAAGGCCGGATCCGGTCTGGACGACCCGTCCTTCCTGCAGCCCGAGCGGCCGATGTCGGCGATCGGCGGCTAGTGCCCTGGGGTACTAGCGTCCGTCCGTCTCTGATGCGCCGGACTCCCACTCAGCCAGCGTCACGACATCCTTGAGGAAGCCCCGGACACCCAGGAACGAGGAGAGGTGCTCCCGATGTTCTTCGCAGGCCAGCCAGGTCTTACAGCGCTTTGGGGTGTGCAGCTTCGGGTTGTTCCAGGCGAGCACCCATACGGCGTCGGCCCGGCAGCCCTTGGCGGAGCAGATGGGTGCGGTGGCAGCGCTCTCGGCCGCGGATTCAGGGGAGTTCACGGACTCAACCCTAGGTCAGTGTCTGTGTCGGCCTCACGGGCCGGCCGCCCCACGCATTCCTTGCCGAAGAAAAAGCGACGCCGAGCAGCCACGGGGGGAGCTGCCCGGCGTCGGTCTGTCGCTCCGACGGGGGATGCGGAGCGCGTACGAAGTATGTCACGCAGACCGGGGTGCGGGGCACCGTAACTTCAGATTGAGTTTGAGGTTTTCTGAGCCTTGGGCGCGGTGCGGCCCCAACTGTGCCTATGCCGATTCGCTCATGCCGATTCTTCGCCGCGCCGGGCCCCGTCGGCCTCCGGACCGGACTCCGCGGAACCGGCCACGGGTGCCGCGTCGAGCGCCGGACGCATCGGCGTCGGGACGAAGGTCGAAGGAAGCGAAGGGGTGTTCTCCCGGCCCGCGTTGGCGATGACCACCGCCACGTACGGGAGCAGAGCCCCGAGCGCCAGCGCCACGATCGCGACATACCGCTCGACGTTCCACAGGACGGCGGCCAGGATCACCGAAACCGTCCGTACGGACATCGAGATCACATAGCGTCGCTGCCTGCCGCGCACATCGTCCGCGAGCCCCTGCCGGGCCCCCGTGATCCGGAAGACCTCGACACCGCTCTGCTTGCGCATCATGTCTCCACCACCCTTCCCCCAGCGCCTCGCGGGCCGGGGGAGACCTCATTCCCAGGCCGGACGCTCCCCGGCCCGGACCGCATCCACCGTACGCCCGGCGTGCGACGGCTTCGAGACCGGGGCACGCCGCATTCGTGCATATCGGCAGCCGTGACGCACGTACGGACGCGTCCGACATGCCGTGTACGGCCCACGGGCCGAGACTGGGCGCACATGCGCGACATCGCGGCGCACGAGGAGGCGGCATGGGCTGGCTGTGGGCAATCATCGTGGGTCTGGTGCTCGGTCTGATCGCGAAGGCGATTCTGCCCGGCAAACAGAAAATCCCGCTTTGGCTGACGACGATTTTCGGCATGCTCGGCAGCGTCCTCGGCAATGCCGTCGCCACCGGGATCGGTGTCAACGAAACAAAGGGCATCGACTGGACGCGCCATCTGTTCCAGCTGATCGGTGCAGTGGTCATCGTCGGTGTCGGTGACATGCTGTGGGCCTCGTTCCGCGGCTCCAAGCAGAAGGCCTGAGCCAGCAGAGGGCCTGGGCCGGCACGAGGCGGGCCAACAGACGGCCCGGGCCACCGACGGGCCACAAAACACTGCGGCCGGACACGCGTCACGCGTGCCCGGCCGCAGCGC
>NZ_JBEOVN010000208.1:0-12400 GCF_040295565.1 Streptomyces sp. NPDC002785
TGCGCCGCAAACTCGGCGAGCCGCCGCTCATCACCCACGACCCGGGCTACGGTCGTACGGGGCGTCCGGAGGAGATCCTGCAGGACCGCAGTGCTCCACCAGGCACTCAGGCAGATCCCCGATTGACGGCGGTTCGGAGCGTGGCTTGTACCGGCCGCCGCGAACCGCTCCGCGATTGCGCTTGCTTCGAGTGCACTCCAAGGTTCTAGCGTGGAGGCCATGACGGTGATGGAGAGCACTTCGGCAAGGACGGACTTATGCGCGGCGGCGCCCAGGGCGCATCCGCGCCCCGAGGGCCAGGACCGCTACACCATCGGCGAGGTCGCCGCCTTCACCGGGCTCACCGCGCACACCCTGCGCTGGTACGAGCGGATCGGGCTGATGCCGCACGTCGACCGGTCGCACACCGGTCAGCGTTGCTTCACCAACCGCGATCTGGACTGGCTGACCTTCGTCGGCAAGCTGCGGCTGACCGGGATGCCGGTCGCCGACATGGTGCGGTACGCGGAGCTGCTGCGCGAGGGCGAGCACACCTTCGAGGAACGGCAGGCGCTGCTGGAGGCGACCCGCCGCGATGTGCGGACGCGGATCGCGGAGCTCCAGGACACCCTCGCCGTCCTCGACCACAAGATCGACTTCTATGCGGGCGCCCGACGGGCGCCGGAGAGGCCCTGTGCCTGATGACTGACAACAAGATCGCCACCGTGGAACTCGGACACGGCGGCCCGCAGGTCGGCGTGCAGGGACTCGGCTGCATGGGCATGAGCGAGTTCTACGGGGACACCGACGAGGCTGCTGCCCGCGAAACCCTGGAGACGGCGCTGGAGGCGGGCGTCACGCTCTTCGACACCGCCGATGTGTACGGTCGCGGCGCCAACGAGAAGTTCCTGGCACCGTTCGTCGGGGCACACCGCGACGAGATCACCCTCGCCACGAAGTTCGCCATAGAGCGGACCGATGACCCGCAGCACCGGGGTGTGCGCAACGACCCCGCGTACATCCGCCAGGCCGTCGAGGACAGTCTGCGCCGTCTGAACACCGACGTCATCGACCTGTACTACATGCACCGCCGCGATCCCGCAGTCCCGCTGGCCGAGTCCGTCGGCGCGATGGCCGAGCTGGTCCAGCAGGGCAAGGTCAAGCAGCTCGGGCTGAGCGAGGTGACCGGCGCCGAACTGCGTGAGGCGTACGCCGTGCACCCGATCGCCGCCCTCCAGTCGGAGTGGTCGCTCTTCAGCCGGGACGTCGAACGCAGTGCCGTGCCCGCCGCCGTCGAGCTGGGGGTGACCCTCGTGCCGTACTCGCCGCTCGGCCGCGGCTTTTTGACCGGGGCGTTCACGGACGCGGCCAAGGACCTGTCGAAGGGCGACTTCCGCCAGTACCAGCCGCGCTTCACGGGCGACAACGCGAAGACGAACGCCGCCCTGCTGGAGCCCGTTCACAAGATCGCCGCCGCCCATGGGGCCTCGGCCGCGCAGGTGGCGCTCGCCTGGGTGCAGCAGCGGGCCCAGGTGCACGGTCTGACCGTGGTACCGATCCCGGGCACTCGTAGGAGCAGCCGGCTGCTGGAGAACGTGGGCGCCACCCGGCTCACGCTGACGGCGGAGGAACTGGCGCTGCTGGAGCCGATCGCGGGGCAGGTGGCGGGGGACCGGTACCCGGACATGAGCAGCACGTCCGCGGCGCGCGAGTAGTCGTTCGCGGGAGCCTGTGGTGCCCGGCGATCGGTCAGTCATCGGTCGCCGGGCGGTCCCCGAAGACGCCCTCAAACGCCGGGCGAGCTGGGTTTTGCCGTCCTACGCCCACCCCAGCGCGAACACGGGGGTCGTGTACCCGGCCCAGGCGACGACGGCGCTGCCGCGTCCGGTCTCCGCGTACAGGGCCTTCGCCATGCCTGCCGGAGTGCCGTACACATCGCTCGTACGGTCGAAGGTCCCCGCGTCGATGTCCGAACCCGGAACCACGACCGCCACGTGGCGTGCGGTGCTCAAGTCCCCGAAGACCTCGGCGACCTGGCTGCGCCCGCGCGGGTCGAAGGCGAGGATCTGCCGGTCGTCCGCTCCGGCTCCGGCTCCGGCGAGATGTGCGTACCGGGGATCGTGACCGGCGTGCAGAGAACGGGCGTTGGCCCGGTAACGCAGTTCGACGGGTACGCCGTCCAGATTGCCGACGACGAGTGGATGCCGTACGACCAGGGCCTGTTGCTGCGTCGCGGTCAACCCCCGGAAGAACCGGCTCACTTCGGCGGGTGTGGTCCGCTCCGGGTCGGGCAGCTCCCGTCCCAGCACGTGATCCGAGCGCCAGGCCGCGGTGCCGGGAGGTGGACCCGTCAGGGCGTGTTGTGCGTTCCCGGACGCCCAACCGGCCGTCCCCGCCGCCACGGTGGTCGCCAGCGCGACCGCGACCAGAGTCCTTGCGTAGCGGCGCATCCCGCCCTCCCTCTCCGGCTGATCCGGTTCCCGCACGCTGTTCGGCGCGACGGAGAGGAAGGTAGGAAGAGAGTGGGTCCGGGGGCTTCGGACCGGGGGGCCAAGTGCGGGGTGCTACCGGGGTAGGGGGTGTACGGGGGGCCCGCTGTTGGGGCGGGCGGGGGAAGACCCCGGCTATTGCTCTCCCGGCACGACCACCCCCGCCTCGTACGCGAAGATCACCGCCTGCGCGCGGTCCCGCAGATCCAGCTTCGCCAGCACCCGCCCTATGTGCGTCTTCACCGTCTGCTCGGCCAGCACCAGCTGCCCCGCGATCTCCTGGTTGGAGAGGCCCCGCGCGATCAGCTCCAGCACCTCCCTCTCGCGCGGAGTCAGCCCGTTCACCCGCAGCGACTGCCCGCTCCGGGTGGCTCCGGACGGACCCTGCCGGGCGAAGTCCGCGATCAGACGCCGCGTCACGGACGGCGCCAGCAGCGCCTCGCCCGCCGCCACCACCCGCACCGCCGAGATCAGGTCCGCGGGCGGTGCGTCCTTCAGCAGGAAGCCGGACGCCCCGGCGCGCAGCGCCTCGTACACGTAGTCGTCCACGTCGAACGTGGTGAGCATCAGGACCTTCGGCCGGTGCACCACCCCCGCCGGAGGGTTCAGCAGCTCGCGGGCCGCCGCCAGACCGTCCATCTCGGGCATCCGGACATCCATCAGGACCACGTCCGGATGGACGCTCCGGCTGACGTCGATGCCCCGGCGCCCGTCCGGTGCCTCACCGACCACGTCGATGTCGCTCTGCGCCGAGAGCAGCGCTGCGAACCCCGCCCGCACCATGGCCTGGTCGTCGACGATGATCACGCGGATGGTCAAGAGTCCTCCGAAGCCTCGGGCGTGACAGGGGGCAGGGGCAGCCGCGCGGCCACCCGGAAGCCGCCGTCGGGCAGCGGTCCGGTGTCCAGCGTGCCGCCGGTCAACCGTACGCGTTCGCGCATGCCGACCAGGCCGTGCCCCGTCCCGGTCGTCTCCAGCGGCGAACCGGGCGGCTCCGCCCGGTCGTTGACCACCAGGACGGTCAGATGCGCGCCGTCGGACGTGATCGACACCCGGGTCCGCGCACCGGGCGCGTGCCGGATCGCATTGGCCAGCGCCTCCTGCACGATCCGGTACGCCGACACATCCACCGCCTGCGGTACGTCGGGCAGCCGGGCCGGGAGCGACAGCTCGGCCGGCAGCCCCGCCCGCACCGTCGCCTCCACCAGCTGCTGCACCCGGTCGAGCCCCGGCTGCGGTGCCCGCTCGCCCTCCGTGCCGTCGCTGCGCAACACCGTGAGCAGCCGCCGCATCTCCGTCAGCGACTCCCGCGCGCTCGCCGCTATCGCCCCGAACTCCTCGCGGGCCTGCTCGGGCAGGTCGCTGATCCGGTAGGGCGCGGAGTCGGCCTGGACCGTGATCACGGACATGTGGTGCGCGACCACGTCGTGCAGCTCACGGGCGATCCTGGCGCGCTCCTCCAGCAGCGTGCGCTGCGCCCGCTCGGCCTCGCTGATGGTCTCCTGCTCGGCGAGGCGGCGCTGTGCGTCGCCCCGTTCCCGTATCACCGCGCCGATCACCATGAGCACCGCGCCGAACGCCGGGAGCAGCGCGGAGGTGCCGTTGCTGCGGTCCGTTGCGGCCAGGTGCAGGACCAGGCTCGCCACGGCGGTCAGCGCCCAGACGGAGACCACGGTCCGCCGGGTCTCGCGCAGGGCCACCGCCAGCATCACGAAGAGGTAGCAGATCAGCGTGGGCTGGGGCCACGGCCAGATGCCCGTCGGCGGGTCCGGGTACTCCAGCAGTACCAGCGCCCCCAGGATGTCCGCGGGGAAGATGATCCACCATGCCTGCAACGGGCGGTGCGCCAGCATCAGCAGCGGCGCAGTCTGGGCGACGGTCAGCAGGCCCGCCAATCCGTCGGCCAGACCGTATTCGTTGGTCAGCACATTGATCGTGAGCGGGACGAAGACCGCCCCGAGGGCGAGGACGACCACGTACGGCAGCAGCCTCCGCCACCGCTTGGGCGCGTCCGCGAGCGGCGGGACCGGGGGATGGGACGGATGCGAGAGGTCGTGGGCTATCTCGCGCAGATTGCGGCGGGCGGCGCTCACCAGGCCGTCGGCGGCGGGCTGCGGGCGCGGCGGCGACCCGGCCGGAGTGCGGGGCGGGGAAGGGGAGGGTGAGGTGGTCATGGCCGCATCAGCCTAGGGAGCGGACGGCCCGGTGGCGTCATACCCGGGTGCTGGTTCGCCACCGGGCTTCTCGTACGGGGGTACTACCGGCCGATCGGGCCGACACGCCGCGAGGCCCTACAGCTCCGCGAGCAACTGGGCCTTCTTCGCACTGAACTCGTCGTCCGTCACCAGGCCCGCCCGGTGCAGCTCCCCGAGGTGCCGGATCCGCTCCGCGATGTCCGCCGGATCGCGCCGCCCCGCCCCTGCCAGGACGGCGGTCGGCGCGGCGGGAGTCGGCTGCCTCCTGCGTACGGATTCCAGTACGGCCGCGGCGAACGGCAGCGACTCGTGCACCGGCCCGTAGCCGAGGCCGAAGACCACCGCAGCGGGGTCCTGGTCGGCCCGGGCGGGGCGGGGAACCATCGGCTGCGCGCTCTGCACCGCGCCGCCGAGCCCCGTAGCCACATCCATGCCGCAACCGGTGCCCATGCCGAGGCCGGCATCCGGACCCGGTCCCGGAGCCGCACCCTCCAGGCCCCTGCGCACCAGCCGCAGATAGCCGTTGAAGGCCTCCGGCGAGCGCCACTCGACCCCGCTCAGCTCCGCCACCGCAAACGTCTGGTCGCCGGCCTTCCACTTCGCCGTGGAGGCGCCCGTCCAGAACCAGCGGAAGGAGATCCGGTCCCCGTCGAAGCCGGCCCGGCCGTCGTACGCCTTGAACTGCATCGGTGCCTGGGGAGCCGCGACCAGGAACCGCTCGGCGGGCTCCGCGGCGTCGGGACCGAGCCGGGCGCGCAGTTCGTCCGCGTAGTACTCGGCGAGCGTCTCGCGCTCGGCGGGAAGCACCAGCCGGTACGGATCGCAGCCGTCCTTCAGCTGCCCGGCCGCGGCCTCCAGCAACGGGTCGGCACCGGGTCTCGGCACCGCATGCAGGACCACCGTGCCCCGCTTGCCCGGGGTCAGCGTCACCGACGACAGCGCCGCGTGCGGGACGCGGCGCTCACGCAGGCTCTGGAAGAGCTTCGGTGTGCGTATCCCCCGTTCGAAGCGGATGAGCACGGAGTCGGTGTCGAACTCCCAGGTGGCATGAATTCCGGCCAGCGCATCACCCATGTGCCTCATCGTATGCGGCACTTGCCCGCACGTCCCCCCTCGGCGTAACGACCTCCCCCACGACAGGGAGCGGGTTCCCGACGCCCTGCGACTCCGCTTGCGGCGTTGTCGTCAGTCAACGACGCTCCTTCCCCGAGCTCTCGGCTTCGCTCGACCAGGGGAGGCCCCATCCGCTTCCTTCCTCCGCCTTGCAATCGAAGCCGCACGACGCTGCTCGCTGATCCGCTCCCCATCGTGGGGGAGGTCGTAAGCCCCGATATGTGGCCGGCTGCGGCTCGCTGCGCTCGTCAGATCCCCTGGCTGCCGGTGATTCGTTCCTGGCAGGTGCTGTCGGAGCTCGCACAGCTCACCGAGCCGTAGGCCCCCACCCCGATGGCGGCGAAGTTGCGGAGGCTCTCGGTGCCCGGCTCGAAATAACCGCTGTGCCCGACCGCGTTGCCCGCCGAGAAGAGGCGCGCGCCGAAGCCCGGGTCGACCGGGTCGGCCCCGTGACCGAGCCCACCGAGCTCCAGGTTCGGTACGTCCTCGATCCAGTCGTCGTGGTCCCGTGTCGCCCACACCCTGGCCTCGGTGTGCAGTTGCCCGGCGTTCTGCACCCGCATGCCGGGGCTGCCCGCGACCGCGATGTCGGCGACCCTGGAGGGGAGTTCATGTGCGGCGACACCGCACAGCACCGAGCCGTAGCTGTGGCAGAACAGCGAGACCGGGGTGTCCCCGGGCAGCGCGCCCACCAGCGCGTTCAGCCGCACCGCCCCGCGCTCGGCGAGGTTGCCCAGAGCCGCGTCCATACCGATCCCGGCGGGCGTGGTGTAGTCGGCCCAGGCGATGACGGCGGTACGGGTGCCGGGGCGCGCGGCGCGCTCCGCCGCGTACAGCGACTTCGCCATACCGACCGGGGCGGCGTTCACCATGGGGGCGGACCGCTCCAGCGTCAGCAGATTGGTGTCGACGCCCGGGACGACCACGGAGACCCGTTCGGCCCGGTCGAGATCACCGAACACCTCTGCGGCACGGCCCTTGCCCGACGGGTCGAGGGCGAGGATGTGCCGGCCGCCCGCGAGCATCGACTGGAAGCGGTTCATCCGGCGGAGCGCCTCGGCGCGGCCCTCGGGGGAGAGCCTGGCGTCATGCATGCGCTCCCGCTCGACCGTCCGGGCCTGTACCAGGGCCAGCCGGTTGGCGTGGTAGCGCAGGGTGACCGGGGCGCCGTTCAGATTGCCCACGACCAAGGGGTACTTGTCGGCGAGACGGGTGCGCTGAGTGGCCGTCAGCATGGCGAAGAACTGCGCCAGGCGATGTGGCGGCGCGTCGGCGTCCGGCAGCGCACGACCTGCCACGTGGCCTCGTGCCCAGGAGGCGAGTGCGACGGTGCGTGGCTCGTCGGAGTGCGGGTGACGTACGGCGGTCCAGCCCGTGGTCGCCAGCATCACGAACACAACCGCGACGGCGAGCAGGGCGCGCCATGCGGTGAGCGTGGGGGAGGAGTCGAAGGAAGTCACTCCGGCCCACATTAGGAGACGCGGGACGAGAGCCGTGAAGGGGGTGGCGCACATCACTCGGCTGTGGGGAATTCAAGCCCGCGCATTTCACGCTGTGTTGGTGCGGTGCGCACACTCAGGCGCGCGGAGCGCCTCCGGAGCGTCGCATATGACCTCCGGAGCGCGGCTGTTGTGAAGTCGGTCACGCCGCGGCGGTGAGGAGTGCGGCACATCGGACGGGGGTTCCATGGCGCTACCCGAGCCCGGAGCCGTCCCCCGCCCGCCAGTTCCCGGCCAGTGCCGGGCCGAGCTGGTCCAGGTACACCTCGGTCAGTGTGCGCAACGAGTCCATACTGGCGTCCTGCCCCTGCCCCCAGAGCTGCCCGGTCACCCGCATCACCCCGGAGAACGCGGCCACGGCGACCCTCGGCCGGGGGTCCGTGTCCACGTCGAGCCCCTCGCGCTCGGCGATCAGCAGCGCGACCTCGTTCTCCAGGTCGATGCTGCGCCGCAGGTGGGCGGCGAGCAGCGACGGCGTCGACTCGATCATCTGGTACGTGCGCATGTGGAGTTCGACCGTTACGAGCGCTTCGATCGCCTCGCCGATGCTGTTCCAGGCGCAGAGGACCGCGCGGCGCATCGCCTCGAACGGGGCTTCGGGGCCGGGACGTCGGCGCAGCTCCGAGAGGAAGTGCGACTCCACCATCTTCTGGATGGCGAAGGCGGCCTCCTCCTTGCTGGCGAAGTAGCGGAAGAAGGTGCGCTGGGAGACCTCGACGGCGTCGACGATCTCGTCGACGGTGGTCTCCTCGTACCCCTGGGTGGTGAAAAGATCGAGGGCGGCGTGCAGCAGGGCGTCCCGGGTGCGTCGCTTCTTCCGTTCGCGCAGTCCGGTCGGACACGCGGCCTGCTGCCCATCGGTCACTGAAGTGGCCCTCTTTCTCCTGCTTTGCCCAGCTCAGCGTACCTGTGAGCTACGTGACAGTTACCGACTTGTGAAATGGTTTGTCAACTGTCAGCGGCTGACACTAATCTCCCGGGCATGACTAGTCAGACCACCGTCGAAAAGGCGTCGCGGGAGCCGCAGGACACCGCCGTGCCCGCACCTGCCAAGGGGCTGCGCGGCCACCCCTGGCTGACGCTCTTCTCCGTGGCCATCGGCGTGATGATGGTCGCGCTCGACGGCACGATCGTCGCGATCGCCAACCCCGCCATCCAGCAGGACCTGAAGGCCTCGCTCGCCGACGTCCAGTGGATCACCAACGGCTACATGCTCGCCCTCGCGGTCTCCCTGATCACGGCGGGCAAGCTCGGTGACCGGTTCGGCCACCGCCAGACCTTCCTCATAGGTGTCGTGGGCTTCGCCGCGGCATCGGCGGCCATCGGCCTCTCCAACGGCGTCGCACTGGTGATCGCGTTCCGGGTGCTCCAGGGCCTCTTCGGCGCCCTGCTGATGCCCGCCGCTCTCGGCCTGCTGCGCGCCACCTTCCCGGCCGAGAAGCTGAACATAGCGATCGGCATCTGGGGCATGGTGATCGGCGCCTCGACCGCGGGCGGCCCGATCCTCGGCGGTGTGCTCGTCGAGCACGTCAGCTGGCAGTCCGTCTTCTTCATCAATGTGCCGGTCGGTGTGATCGCGCTCCTGCTGGGCCTGGTGATCCTCAAGGACCACCGCGCCGAGAACGCGCCGCGCTCCTTCGACATCGGCGGCATCGTGCTGCTGTCGCAGGCGATGTTCTGCCTGATCTGGGCGCTCATCAAGGGCGCCGAGTGGGGCTGGGGCGACTACAAGACACTCGGCTTCCTGGGCGCGGCCGTGGCCCTGTTCGTGGTCTTCGCCTTCTCCCAGAAGAACGTCAGGGAGCCGCTGATCCCGCTGGCGATGTTCCGGTCCGTGCCGCTGTCCGCGGGCGCGGTCCTGATGGTGCTGATGGCCTTCGCCTTCATGGGCGGGCTCTTCTTCGTCACCTTCTACCTCCAGAACGTGCACGGCCTGAGCCCCGTCGACAGCGGTCTGCACCTGCTGCCGCTGACCGGGATGATGATCGTCGCCTCGCCTCTCGCGGGCGTCATGATCACCAAGTTCGGCCCGCGGGTTCCGCTGGTCGGCGGCATGGTGTGCACGGCGGCCGCGATGTTCGGCATGTCCCAGCTGGAGATCGGCACCAGCACCCTGACCATGTCCATCTGGTTCGGTCTGCTCGGCCTCGGCCTCGCCCCGGTGATGGTCGGCGCCACCGAGGTTATCGTCGGCAACGCCCCGATGGAGCTCTCCGGCGTCGCGGGCGGTCTGCAGCAGGCCGCCATGCAGGTCGGCGGCAGCCTCGGTACGGCGGTGCTGGGCGCGATCATGGCCTCCCAGGTCGACTCGAAGCTGGCCGACAACTGGACGGCCGCGAAGCTTCCGCCCCTCTCGCCGGAGCAGCTGGACCAGGCGTCCTCGGCCGTCGAGGTCGGCGTGCCGCCGGTGGACGGCAACACTCCGCCGGAGGTCGCGGCGAAGATCGCGGGCGTCGCCCATGACACGTTCGTGTCGGGCATGAGCACGGCATTCATGGTCGCCGGCATCGTCGCGGTGGTCGCCGCGCTGGTCGCTACGCTCACCAAGCGCGGTGCGAATGCCGAGGCGGGCGCGGGCGCGGGTCACATCTGACCGTCCGTCACGGCGCCCCTGAGGCGTCAACACAGTGCGTACGACAGCCCCGCCGGACCGTTCCGGCGGGGCTGTCGCCTATCAGGGTGGTGTAGCCCGCAGCCCCTTTCCCCGGCGTTGCCCCGCAGGTCAGGGTGCGTGCAACTGATTCGCACCACCACGGGGGTCGATTTCCATGCGCACGACCGTTCTTGCCGCCGCCCTGGCCGCCACCGCCCTGATTCCGCAGGCCGCGGCCCACTCCGCACCCGCCCGGCCCGGGGACTGCGGAAGCGGTCAGCTCTGTCTCTGGGAGAAGCCGGACTTCACCGGGGCTCGGCAGATCCATGAGCTGTCCACGATCGACATCGAGAGCTGTGTCCCGCTGCCGGCGGGCAGCAAGGCCCAGGCGCTCGTCAACCGCACCGGCCGGCCCGTCACCACGTACCAGTCGGCGCAGTGTGCCGAGACGGGTGAGTTCGAGACCTATCCGGGCGGCGGCACCTGGGTGCCCCAGTCCCCGTACCAGGTCAGGGCCTTCAAGGTCTGGGAGAACTGATCGCACACGCCGAAGGGCGGCGGGACCAGGAGATCCCGCCGCCCTTCAGCCATCGCTCGTCGTGCTTACGCGTCGCCGCCGGCCGCGCCCGGCTCGGCCGCGGTCACATCCAGCAGCTCGTACCGGTCGATCGCCGTCTTCAGCAGCGAACGGTCGATCCGGCCCTCCTTCGCGAGCTCGGTGAGCACCGCGAGGACGATCGACTGCGCGTCGATGTGGAAGAACCGGCGGGCCGCACCGCGGGTGTCGGCGAAGCCGAAGCCGTCCGCACCCAGCGACTGGTACGCACCGGGCACCCAGCGCGCGATCTGGTCCGGTACGGAACGCATCCAGTCCGAGACCGCCACGAACGGGCCCTCGGAGCCGGAGAGCTTCTGCGTGACGTACGGGACGCGCTGCTCCTCCTCCGGGTGCAGCAGGTTGTACCGCTCCACATCCACGGCCTCGCGGCGCAGCTCGTTCCAGGAGGTCGCCGACCAGACGTCCGCCCTGACGTTCCACTCGTCTGCGAGGATCCGCTGCGCCTCGACCGCCCACGGGACCGCCACACCGGACGCCATGATCTGGGCCGGGATCTCGCCCCGCTCGGCGCTCTTGTAGCGGTACACGCCCTTGAGGATGCCTTCGACATCCACGTTCTCGGGCTCGGCCGGGTGCTGGATCGGCTCGTTGTAGACGGTGAGGTAGTAGAAGACGTCCTCGTTCTCTTCGGGGGTCCCGCCGTACATACGGCGCAGACCGTCCTTGACGATGTGCGCGATCTCGTAGCTGAAGGCCGGGTCGTACGCGACACAGCCCGGGTTGGTCGAGGCAAGCAGCTGCGAGTGGCCGTCCGCGTGCTGAAGACCCTCACCGGTCAGAGTCGTACGACCGGCGGTCGCACCCAGCACGAAGCCGCGCGCGAGCTGGTCGGCCATCTGCCAGAACTGGTCGCCGGTGCGCTGGAAACCGAACATCGAGTAGAAGACGTACACCGGGATCAGCGGCTCGCCGTGCGTGGCGTACGCCGAGCCTGCGGCGATCAGAGAGGCCGTGCAGCCGGCCTCGGAGATGCCGTCGTGCAGCATCTGACCGGTCGGCGACTCCTTGTACGCGAGCAGCAGATCGCGGTCCACCGCCTCGTACTGCTGACCGAGCGGGTTGTAGATCTTCGCGCTCGGGAAGAACGCGTCCATGCCGAAGGTGCGGTACTCGTCAGGCGCGATCAGCACGAAGCGCCTGCCGATCTCCTTGTCCCGCATGAGGTCCTTCAGGATGCGGACAAACGCCATGGTCGTGGCGATCGACTGCTGGCCCGAGCCCTTCTTCGCGGTCGCGTACGTCTTGTCCTCGGGGAGGACCAGAGGCTTCGCGCGCACCACACGGGTCGGGACATAGCCGCCCAGACCCTTGCGGCGGTCGTGCATGTACTGGATCTCTTCCGAGTCGCGGCCCGGGTGGTAGTACGGCGGGTAGCCCTCGTCCAGCTGCTTGTCCGTGATCGGGATGTGCAGCCGGTCGCGGAACCGCTTGAGGTCCTCGACCGTGAGCTTCTTCATCTGGTGGGTCGCGTTGCGGCCCTCGAAGTTCGGCCCGAGCGTCCAGCCCTTGACCGTCTGCGCGAGGATCACCGTCGGCTGGCCCTTGTGGGCCTTGGCCGCCGCATAGGCCGCGTAGACCTTCTTGTGGTCGTGGCCGCCGCGGCCCAGGTGCAGGATCTGGTCGTCGGTCATGTCCTTGACCATGTCGCGCAGCCGCGGGTCGTCCCCGAAGAAGTGCTCACGGATGTACGCGCCGGACTCGGTGGCGTACGTCTGGAACTGGCCGTCCGGCGTGATGTTCAGCTTGTTGACCAGGATGCCCGTGCGGTCCTGCGCGAGCAGCGGGTCCCAGGAGCGGTCCCAGACCAGCTTGATGACATTCCATCCGGCGCCGCGGAACTGCGACTCCAGCTCCTGGATGATCTTGCCGTTGCCGCGCACCGGACCGTCGAGGCGCTGCAGGTTGCAGTTGAC
>NZ_JBEOVN010000209.1:0-12350 GCF_040295565.1 Streptomyces sp. NPDC002785
TACCTGCGGCGTCCGCGCGCCCCCCCCCAGCCCTAAGGGGTTGTAGCCGGCTTCCGGTGCGGCCCCCGGGGCGCGCGCCCCGGGAGCCTCTCCCGTATCCGGTTCAGCCGCCGGACTGCCTGCGGCCGGACTCCGCGCTCTCCTCGTCGCCGCTGCCCGGCGTGCGCTGTTCGGGCAGGCGCAGAATCGGGAAGCTGCCGGTGTTCGTCGGTGCGTGCTCGGGTAGCCACAGCACGGCGATCGCCCCGCCCGCGCCCTGCGCCGCCCCTTGGGGCGCCGCGTTGCGGAAGGTCAGCCGGGCCCCGAGGACCCGCGCCTGACCGGCCGCGATCGTCAGCCCCAGACCGTGTCCGTGTCCGGCCCGGTCGCTGCTTCCGGTACGGAACCGGCTCGGGCCCTCACGCAGCAGCGCCGCCGGGAACCCGGAACCGTGATCGCGGATCCGCACCACTCGGCCCTCGACCGTGACCTCCACCGGAGTGGCACCGTGCTTGGCGGCGTTCCCCAGCAGATTGCCGAGGATCCGCTCCAGCCGGCGCGGATCGGTGCTGACCCAGGACTCGTGGACGACCTGCACCCGCACATCCGGGTCCAGCAGCGCGACCCGTCGGCTGACGAACTCACCCAGCGCGATCTCCTGCAGCTCGGCCCGCTCCGACGCACTGTCCAGCCTGGCCACCTCCAGCACATCCTCGACCAGGGTGCGCATCGCCTGCGCCCGGTCCCGTACGAGCTCGGTGGGGCGGCCCGGCGGAAGCAGCTCGGCCGCCGTCAGCAGACCCGTCACCGGGGTACGCAGCTCGTGCGCGATGTCCGCGGTGACCCGGCGCTCCGCCTCGATGCGTTCGTTCAACGCGTCCGTCAGCGCGTCCACCGCGCGGGCCAGCTCATCGGTCTCGTCCTGGACGACACCGCCGACGGCCTCCCTGACGCGTACATCCGTATTGCCCTGTGCGACCCTGCCCGCCGCGGCCGCCGCCTTGCGCAGCCGGCGCGACAGCTGCCCGCCGATGAGCACGCCCAGCGCACAGCCGCCGAACACCACCGAAACCGAGCCGATGATGAGCGCCCGGTCGAGATCGCCCATGATCGTGGCGCTGCGGTCGGCGAAACGGGTGTGCAGAGAGAGCACATCGCCGTTGCGGAGCGGCACGGCCGCCCACACATCGGGCACTCCGTTCCTGGTCTCCTGGACATGCGTGGCGCGCCGGTTCTTGTTGGTCTGCGCGCGCAGGCTGCGCGGCATCGCCGGGTCGTTGAGCTTGGCGCCGAACCGGGGGTCGTCCTTCTGCGTCTTCTTCGCCTCGTACAGCAGCTGCGCGTACGTGAGCCGCTCCAGCTGCACCTCGCGCGCGTTCTCCAGCATCGAGACCCGGGCGGCGTTGTGGACGACGAAGCTGAGCGCGACCGCGGTCAGCGCGCCGACTGCCGCGATCGCGATGCTGATCTTCCAGCGGACACCCGTCCGCAGGGCGAACCGCTTCATGGCCTGAGTTTGTAGCCGAAGCCGCGGACCGTCTCGATCCGGTCCTGGCCGATCTTTGTGCGCAGCCGCTGCACATGGACGTCCACGACCCGGGTGTCACCGCCCCACCCGTAGTCCCAGACCCGCTCCAGGAGCTTGTCGCGGGAGAGCACCGTGCCGGGCGCTGCGGAGAACTCCAGCAGCAGCCGCATCTCGGTCGGGGTCAGTGCCACCTGCCGGCCGCACCGGTGGACCGCCATGCCCTCGGTGTCGACCTCCAGATCGCCGAAGACCAGCAGCCCGCCGTCGGGCTGCGTCTCAGGCTCCCTGTGGCCCGGCTGCCCGCCCGACGCATGCCCGAAGCGGCGCAGCACGGCACGGATCCTGGCGACCAGGACCGCCCCGTCGAAGGGCTTGGTGACGTAGTCGTCGGCGCCGGCCTCCAGGCCGAGCACCACATCGATCGAGTCGGCCCGGGCCGACAGCATGATCACCGGGACCGTCGACTCGTCGCGGATACGACGGCAGAGGCTGACCCCGTCAAGCCCCGGCACCATCACATCGAGCAGGGCGATGTCGGGACGGTCGGCCCGGAACGCATCGAGACCCGACAGTCCGTCCGGCATCGCGGTGACCGCGAAGCCGTCGCGCTCCAGCGCCAGCTGGGTGGCCTCGCGGATGACGTCGTCGTCCTCGACGAACAGGACGTGGGTCTCGGCCATCGGACTGCTCTCAGTTCCCCGCCGGATCAGCGGATTCCGGAAGACCGGCTTCTCCGTTTCCGACGGCTCGGTTGAAGTCGTTGTGCACTCGGTCGTGCTCGCTGAACCGGTTGTCCGCCCAGCGGTAGGTGATCACTTCCTCGCCGGAGGGGTACGCGACCGAGTCCTTCTTCCCGTACACCTGGGCCGTCACCACCAGATCACCGCGGTCGATGGTGCCGTACACCGCGGGCTGTTCGATGGCGAACACGTTCTTGTACGTCCCGTTGCCCCGCTGGCGGTACACATAGGTGCCGACGCCCACCGAATCGCCGCAGGTCATCACGTTCACCACGACGTCGGCCGAGGGGCCCCCGGTCATGGTGCCGTACGAGGTGTCCACCGGGTACTCGGAGCCGCTGCAGGGCTTCAGATCCGTCCTGACCCGCTCGCTGATCTTGGGGTCCCGCTTGAGCAGCGCCACCGGATCGATCCGGGGCGTCGGCTTCGCCGTGGACGGCGCATCGGCGCTCGGTGTGACCTGGGCGACCGGCTGGGTGCCTGCCGGGCCCTCGTCCCGGGTGCCGGTGCCGCCGGTGGAGCAGCCGACGGTGAGCAGCCCGAAAGCGGCGAGCCCGACCAGGGTCGTGGTGCTCGCCACCCAGTGGAGCGGGACCCGGCCACGTCTGACGGCGGCTCCGCGGCCACCATCGTCTCCTGCGCTGCCGTGGTCACCGTCGCCGTTGCTGTTGCCGCTGTCACCGCTGGCTGTCAGGCCGCGCACCGCTTCCGCCCCCGTTCGTCCATACGCCTGCCCGTCTGCGCCCGTACGTGCGCCGTTGCCCGCGCACTCACCGGAGCGCCGACGGCCGGAGCGCGGTCGGCCGCCGTCAGACCCCGCTCCTCCTGGAGCCGGGCCTCCCTGCTCGCTGCCTCACGGCTCTCCAGCTCCTGGCGCAGTCGCGCCAGCGCACGGTGCAGGGTGCTCTTCACCGTACCGGCCGACATGCCGAGCGCCGCAGCCGTCTCCTCCGTACTCATCTGCTCCCAGTGTCGCAGCACGACGACGCTGCGCTGTTTGGGAGCCAGTACGCCCAGCACATCCATCAGCAGGGCGCGGTCGGCGCGCTGCTCGGTGCCGTCCTCGACGCTCGCGTCGGGCAGCTGCTCGGTGGGGACCTCGTCCAGCTTGCGGGCCCGCCACCACTCGGTACGGGTGTTGATCATGACGCGGCGCAGATAGGCGTCGGCGAGGGACTTGTCGGCGATGCCGTCCCAGCGGCCGTACGTACGGACCAGGGCGGTCTGCAGCAGGTCCTGCGCATCCACGGGGTCGGGAACCAGTCGGCGTGCACTGCGCAGCAGTGCCTCCTGCCGAGTGCGTACGTACTCCTCGAATTCGAGCACCTCGCCCTGCGCCATTCCAACCGCCTCCGTCCCCGTAGAACCCCGTAGAACCGCCGCCGCCCATCGATGGTCGGGCTGACTTCGCTGACGCTACGGAGCTGTTGTCACGGGGCTGTGCGGAGCAGCCATACGCTGACGCACGGCTGTCCATCGGTTGTGTAACAGCGGGGGGAGAGGGCGGCAGGGACCTTCAGCTCAGCGGCAGCCGGTACTGGCCGTCGGCCAGCGGCTCGACCAGGCCGTCCGCGACCAGGCCGTCCAGCGCGCGGGCTCGCTGCACCGGTTCGTCCCACACCGCGTCCAGTGCCGACTGCGGCACCGGCGCCACGGCCTCGCGCAGCACGGCGAGCAGCCGTCCGCGCACCTGCCGGTCCGTGCCGGCGTACGTCTGACCGCGCCGCGGGGGCCCCTGGTGGGCGGGCTTCCCGGCCAGTCGCCAGGCGCACTGCCCGGCGATCGGGCACCGTGTGCAGTCCTCGTTCTTGGCGGTGCAGACGAGGGCGCCGAGCTCCATCGTCGCGGCGGCCCAGCGGGCGGCCCGTTCGTCCTCCTCGGGGAGCAGAGCCCGGGCGAGCTTGCGTTCGGCGGCGGTGGTCGCGTTCGGCGGGTACTGGATGCCGGTCGCGGCCCGGGCGAACACCCGGCGGACGTTCGTGTCGAGTACGGCATGCCGCTGTCCGTACGCGAACGAGGCCACGGCCGCCGCGGTGTACTCGCCGATCCCGGGCAGTGCGAGCAGCTGACCGTGCTCGCTCGGTACGTCGCCGCCGTGCCGTTCAGTTATTGCCTGTGCGGCCCCGTGCAGCCGGAGCGCCCGGCGCGGGTAGCCGAGCCGGCCCCAGGCGCGGACCGCCTCACCGGGCGGCTCGGCGGCCAGATCGGCCGGGCGCGGCCAGCGGGCCAGCCACTGTTCGTACACCGGGAGGACCCGGCTGACGGGGGTTTGCTGCAGCATGAACTCGCTCACCATCACACCCCAGGCGCCCGCTTCGGGGCGGCGCCAGGGCAGATCGCGGGCGTGCTGTTCGAACCACCCGATGACGGGAGCGTGGAGGGAGGCGGGGGGCGTCTGTGTCGCAGTCATGGCAGTCATCGCATCGCCGATCCTGACACGGAAGGGCAGACAATGGCTCCGCGCACGGTGGTGTCGCTCCTCCTGAGGGCTCTTGGGGTGATATTGCCACCCGTCTGTCCCCGCGATATCCGGCAACCGGCCCAAGGAGACTCCCCCCGGGCCGTCAGTGCCGTTTGCGCCGCCGCCGGGACCGTCCGGCCGTCGCCGTCGCCCTCGCCGCCCCCGGGCCCGACGCCCAGACGGCCAGCGGCGCCCTGCTGCCCCGCACCGTCCGGACGAGCGACTGTGCCGGGCGGTACAGCACGGCGACCGCCACGGCGGCCACCACCGCACCCAGCAGCAGACCGACCGCCACGTCATGCGGGTAGTGCACCCCGACGAAGACCCGGGAGAAGGCCATCAGCAGGGCCAGCGGCACGGTGAGCCAGGCCAGCCGCGGCCGGGCGATCGCCAGGGCGATGGCTGCCGCGCCGGCGATCGCGGAGTGGTTGCTGGGGAACGACCAGTCGCCCGTCGGCGGACACGACACCAGCGAGGCCGCCGCCCCCACGACCGTCCGGCACGGGCGCTCCTCGTCCACCACGGACTTGAGTACCTCGCTGCCCACATAGGCGAAGGCCGTCGCAAGGGGCGCGAGGACCGCCAGCGCCAGGGCGCGGTCGTCCGCCTGTCGGGCACGCCACCACCCGGTGATGAACAGGGCGCCGAAGACCAGGAGTCCGAGCTCCGTCCATATCTCGGCCAGGTGTTGCACCCATGACGGCATGTCATGCGCGAAGTCGGTGATGTCCCGGTAGAGCGGGGCAGTAGATGAACTATCCATGTCACAGAGGGTAGTCAACAAAACCGGGTGGTCACCTTCGGCCTTCCCAGGGCCCAACTCGACGGAAGTGCAGGGCCGGAGCAGGCCGTCCCGAGATGATGATCCGTAAAACTTGAGGGCCGGGCGGCGGGTGGGGCGGGAGTCGGCGCCGATCTCTCGTACAGTTTGCGCCGTGGGATCTTTGCGTAATCCGATCGGGCCGCTTCCCTCCACCATCTACTGGCGACGGAGGGCCGTAGCGGCGGCGCTGGTTGCGCTGCTCGCGTTGCTGATCGTGTGGGGCGTCACCTCCGGCGGCGGCAAGGGGAACACGGACGACTCCCGGTCCGGCAAATCGGGTCCCGCGCGCTCGATCACCCCCGGCCCCTCCCCGTCCGGGCCGGCCATCACTGAACAGCCGGGCGGGCGCGACGAGTCGGGCGACTCCGGTAGCGGCGGCGGAGACAACAGCGGTACGGGCGAGGGCTCCGACGGCGGCGCGAGCGACGGCGGAAACGGTGGCAGCGGCACGGACACCGGCAGCGGGTCGGGCACCGGAGCCGGCGGCGCGAGCGGTGATGGCGCGACGACCGGACAGCAGGTCCCGGCAGGCTCCTCGCTCCCCGACTGCGCCGTCGGCGCACTGCGGTTGAGCCTGAGCACCGAACTCAGCTACAGCCCCGGCGAGAAGCCGAAGTTCCGGTTGGTCGCCAAGAACACCTCGTCCACCACCTGCAAGGCCGACTTCGGGCCGAAGAGTGCGGTGTTCACCATCACCGAGGCCGGTGGCGACGACAGTCGGGTGTGGTCCTCCAAGGACTGCCCGCGCAACGCGGGCAGCCTGCTGCTGAAGGTCCCGGCGGGCTCGGCCATCGTCCACACCATGGAGTGGGACCGCAAGAAGAGCACCCCGCAGTGCGCGACGCCGCCCACGGGCACCGCGGTGCCCGGTACGTACCTGGTCGAGGCGAAGGCACCGGGCGAGCCGGTGCAGCGCGCCTCGTTCGTCCTCGCGAAGGACTGAGAAATGGGCTGAGAACCCGCGAGACCGAGCGCTGGAAAGCACGTCGGGGCCCGGTCTCCCGGGCCCCGACACCGCCTGTGTCTCCTGCGCCTACCGTTACACGTACCGCTCGAGAATCGACGACTCGGCCAGTCGCGACAGCCCCTCGCGCACGCTCCTCGCCCGGGCCTCGCCGACCCCGTCCACCGTCTGAAGGTCGTCCACGCTGGCGGCAAGGAGCTTCTGCAGACCGCCGAAGTGCTCCACCAGCCGGTCGATGATCGCCCCGGGCAGCCGCGGCACCTTCGCCAGCAGCCGGAAGCCGCGCGGCGAGACCGCCGAATCCAGCGTCTCCGGCGAGCCGCTGTACCCCAGTGCCCGTGCCACGACCGGGAGTTCGAGTAGTTCGGTGTGGGAGAGCGCGTCGAGTTCGGTCAGTGCTTCGGCGACTGTACGGGACCGCTTCGCGGTCGGCTCCGGCACATAGTCGCGCACGACCAGCTCACGCTCCGGCTCGACGCCCGCGATCAACTCGTCGAGCTGGAGCGAGAGAAGCCGGCCGTCGGTGCCCAGCTCCACCACGTACTCCGCGATCTCGGTCGCGATCCGGCGGACCATCTCCAGCCGCTGCGCGACGGCAGTCACATCGCGGACCGTCACCAGGTCCTCGATCTCCAGCGCCGAGAGGGTGCCCGCGACCTCGTCCAGCCGGAGCTTGTACCGCTCCAGGGTGGCGAGTGCCTGATTGGCGCGGGAGAGGATCGCGGCGGACTCCTCCAGGACCCGGCGCTCCCCGTCCACGTACAGCGCGATGAGATGCATCGACTGCGAGACCGAGACGACCGGGAAGTTGCACTGCTTGGAGACCCGGTCCGCCGTGCGGTGGCGGGTGCCGGTCTCCTCGGTGGGGATGGAGGCGTCCGGGACCAGCTGCACACCGGCCCGCAGGATCTTGGTCATGTCCTTGTCGAGGATCAGCGCCCCGTCGAGCTTGGCCAGCTCGCGCAGGCGCGTCGCGGTGAACTCCACGTCCAGCACGAATCCGCCGGTGCACATCGACTCGACGGTTCTGTCCATGCCCAGGACGATCAGCCCGCCGGTGTTGCCACGGAGGATGCGCTCCAGGCCGTCCCGCAGCGCCATTCCGGGCGCGACGGCGCTCAATGAGGCGCGCATCAGCGCCTCGTTACCGGTGCCTTGGCCGGACTTTCCGGGCGATGCTGCCCGGTCGCTGGCTGCCACTGCACTCCTCCGGTCACAGGTTTGCGGTGCCCTTACGTCCCTCATACCGTTCGTACGGACGGGCGAGACCAGGGCAAAGTCTACCGGCGCGCGTTCTCCTCCTGTGGGGCCTGTGCGCGAGACCGGCGCGGTAGCACTCTCAGTGCATCACCCATGTTGGCGACTTCCGTGACCTTCATACCGGCCGGGACCTTCCCCGGGTCGGTCGGAACCAGCGCGTGCGTGAAGCCCAGACGGTACGCCTCGGCCAGCCTGCGCTGAACTCCCGTAACCCTTCTGACCTCGCCCGCGAGGCCCACCTCGCCGATCGCCACCAGGTTCTTGGGGAGGGGTGTGTCGCTTGCCGCGCTGGCCAGCGCCAGCGCGACCGCGAGGTCCGCGGCCGGCTCGGAGAGCTTCACGCCGCCGACCGTCGCGCTGTAGATGTCCCGCTTTCCGAGCGAGCTGATCCGGCCGCGCTGTTCCAGTACGGCCAGCATCATCGACACCCGGGACGTCTCCAGACCCGAGGTGGTGCGCCGGGGCGAAGGGATCTGGGAATCGACCGTCAGTGCCTGCACCTCGGCGACGAGCGGGCGCTTGCCCTCCAGGGTGACGGTCAGACAGGTGCCGGGCACGGGTTCGTCGCGGCGGGTGAGGAACAGCCCGGACGGGTCGGCGAGGCCGGTGATGCCCTCGTCGTGCAGCTCGAAGCAGCCGACCTCGTCGGTCGCGCCGTACCTGTTCTTGACGCCCCGCACGAGCCGCAGGCGGGCATGGCGGTCGCCCTCGAAGGACAGCACCACATCGACGAGATGCTCCAGCAGCCGCGGCCCGGCGATCGCCCCGTCCTTGGTGACATGGCCGACCAGGAGCGTCGACATGCCACGCTCCTTGGAGGCCCGGATGAGGGCACCGGCGACCTCCCGGACCTGTGCCATGCCGCCGGGCGCCCCGTCGATCTCGGGCGAGGCGACGGTCTGTACGGAGTCGAGGATGAGAAGCGACGGCTTGACGGCGTCCAGATGGCCGAGGACCGCGGACAGGTCGGTCTCGGCGGCGAGATACAGATGGTCGTTGATCGCCCGGATCCGGTCGGCGCGCAGGCGCACCTGGCTCGCGGACTCCTCGGCGGTGACATAGAGCGTGCGATGGTCGTCGCTCGCCGCCTTGGCGGCCACATCGAGCAGCAGTGTCGACTTCCCGACGCCCGGCTCGCCCGCGAGCAGCACGACGGCACCCGGCACGAGACCGCCGCCGAGCACCCGGTCCAGCTCGCCGACGCCGGTCGACCGGGCGATGGCCTGCCGGCTGTCGACCTGGCCGATGGGGAGCGCGGCGGTACTGACCCGGCCGGCCGCGGTGGTCCGCACGGCGGGGGCGCCGCCGAACTCCTCGACCGTCCCCCATGCCTGGCATTCGGGGCAGCGGCCGAGCCACTTGGCGGTCGTCCAGCCGCATTCGGTGCAGCGGTAGGACGGTCGGTCCTTCGCGGATTTCGTACGGGCAGCCATGGCGCAACCGTATAGGTGGGGTCCGACAATGCCGCCGGGCGCGGTCCGCCGACGACGCCCGGCGCGGGTGCACGCCGCCGGCGGCCCCGGATCGGCTCGGCGCTTCCGTCAGGATCAGGGATTCCGTCCCCTAAACCAGGGATCCCTGTCCCCTTTTGAGCGATACGTTCACCCGTAAGGATTAAAAGTGCCGAAGAGGCGCTAAAGGCATGCTCCGTGCTGCCTACGGTCGCCAGGTGACGAGCAGCAGGCTGGAGCCCCCTACGCACACCACCGGCGCACACCGGGCGCGGCGCCGTGCGCCCCACTCCTCGGCGCAGCCTTCGCCGCGGCGACCGCCTGCACGTTACGAGCCGCATCTCGACGGCCTGTTCACCTACTGCCTCTCCGTGCTCTGCGACCACGATGCCGCCACCGAGGCGCTCGGCGGTGTGCTCGCGATCGCGGAACGGCAGGACGGCCGGTGCCCGGAGGGTGAGGAGGAACGTAAATCCTGGCTGTATGCGCTGGCCAGATGGATGTGTCTGCGCAAGCTCGCCGAGCAGAAACAGGGCCGGCAGGCGCACCGCCACAATGCCGGGAAGCTGTCGGGAAGACAGTCGGCCAAGCAGGAGACGGAGTGGGCGGGGGGAGGGCCTACGGGCAAGCAGCCGAGCGGGACGGCCGCCCAGGGGGGGCGCACGGGCCGCCGTACGCCCCCGGCCGTCGTCGCGAAGGCCGCTGCCGCCGCCCCCTTCCCGCCGGGCAACGCCCCCGAATCCGAAGCCGCTGCCGAGGCGCACCGCCGTGAACTCGCCCAGCTGGCCTGGCCGGAGGCCGCAGGCACCACCCCCGAACAGCGCGAAGCGCTCGAACTCGCCGTGCGCCACCGCCTCGCCCCGCGCGCCGTCGCCTCCGTCCTGGGCCTCGAACCGGCGACCGCCCGCGAGCTCCTGGCCGCCGCGGCCTGCGAGGTGGAACGCACCCGCGCAGCCCTCGCCGTCGTCGAGAGCGGCAGCTGCCCCACCGTCGCCCGGCTCACCGGCGACCACCGCGTCCTGCTCTCCGCGACCCTGCGCCGCGAACTCGTCCGCCATGTCGACGACTGCCCCCGCTGCCGCCGGGCCGCCGAGCGGGTCGGCGCCGAGGGCCCCTGGCCGGGTGCGGCCGTCACCCCGGCTGCCGCGCTGCCGGTCGTCGAGGCGCCACGGCCCTCCGCGTACGTCGCGATGGTCCATGCCCAGCGGAACCGGTCCGGCGGCCCGCGCTTCGACCGGGCGGGCTTCCCCATGGACCCGAAGGACCACGCCGCTCGGCGGGATCGGCTGCGGGCCAGAGTCGTGACGACGACGGTGGTGGCGACGGTCGTCGCCGCCCCGGTGATCGCGCTGTGGACGGCGTACCGCGGAGCGCCGCAGACCGGAGAGGGCCACGACGGCTCCTCGGTCACCGCGACCGAGACGGACGTCCGCCACGACCTCGCCGGCACCCCGGACGGCCGTTACGAGAACGCGGGCAACGCCCGTCCCCAGCGCGGCGCCCGTTTCAAGGACGGCCACACCCCGGACGTCTCGGCCGAGGTGATCAGCTCGGGCCCGGGCCGGGGCGGCATCGGCGGGCTCACCGTCGAGGCCCGCTCGTCCGGCGGCACGACGCTGATCCGCCTGACCGCCTCGGGCCGCGCACCCGTCGCCTGGTCGGCCCGCGCGGATGCGTCCTGGCTGCGTCTCAGCAGCTCCTCGGGCACGCTCGCCGCGGGCGAGAGCATCACGATCCGCGTTCTTGTGGACCACCTGCGGGAACCCGCCGGTCCCTGGAGCGCACGCATCGCTCTCGCCCCTTCGGATTCGGCCGTGGCGATCCGGGGATACGGGGCGGTGGCACCCTTACCCGGCGGCCCGGGCCACCCGGGTACGGCCGACCCCTCCACCCCCTCGGGCCCGTCCGTACCGTCGGATCCGCCCCCCTCCTCACCGGATCCCACGCAGCCGACCGACCCGACCCCCGACCCGACGGACCCCACGCCGTCACCGACCGGTCCGACGCCGTCCCCGGACCCGTCCGACTCCACGACTCCGACCGAACCGGGTACGGGCACTGCTGCCCGGACGGGCTGAAACGGTCCGTCCGGGGCTGCGGCAGCCCCGGACGACGTGACCGGCCGAGCCATCGGAGGCACCGGGCCATCACGCCTCAGCCGTCATGCCGCCACGTCGTCACGCGCGATCGACCGGATCCGCAGGGTGCGGCGCCATCGGCAGCAGCGAGGACAGGCGCTCCTCGCACAGCTCGACCAGCCGGTCGTACGCCTTCTTGCCCATCAGCTCGATGAGTTCCGGGCGGTACGACACGTACACCGGCTCCCCGGCCCCGTGCGCCGAGGTCGCCGATGTGCACCACCAGTGCAGATCGTGGCCGCCCGGACCCCAGCCCCTGCGGTCGTACTCGCCGATCGAGACCTGGAGCACGCGTGTGTCGTCGGGCCGGTCGATCCAGTCGTACGTACGCCGGATCGGCAGCTGCCAGCAGACGTCCGGCTTGGTCTCCAGGGGCTCCTTGCCCTCCCGCAGCGCCAGGATGTGCAGCGAGCAGCCCGCGCCCCCCGCGAACCCGGGACGGTTCTGAAAGATGCATGAACCCTTCCAGCGCCGCGTCTGGCGATCCCCGTCGTCGTCGATCTCGACCCAGCCCGTCTCTGTGCCTACATCGTGGAACTGCCACAGATCGGGGGTCAGCCGTTCGACATGGCCTGCCACCCGCTTCTCGTCGTCCTCGTCCGAGAAGTGCGCGCCCAGCGTGCAGCATCCGTCGTCAGCGCGGCCCGCCTGGATGCCCTGGCAGCCACTGCCGAAGATGCAGGTCCACCTGGACGTCAGCCAGGTCAGGTCGCAGCGGAAGATCTGTTCGTCGTCCGCGGGGTCGGGGAACTCGACCCAGGCGCGTGCGAAATCGATCCCCGTCTCGTCTTCGGACCGGTTCGGCCCGTTCACTTCCTGCTGCTGCATCTCCTGCTTCGTTTTCTGCTTCTTCGTGATTTTGCCCGGCTTCGCCTTTTTCGTCTTTGGCACGCGCCAAGAGTAAGACCGATCGGCACATGGGGGGTGGGAGAAGGAGCGGGGCTGGGTGCGTGCAGCTGCAAGGCGGAGGATTGAGGCAACGCGGAGCGTTGGTGATTGACGACAA
>NZ_JBEOVN010000210.1:0-12281 GCF_040295565.1 Streptomyces sp. NPDC002785
GCAGCACGTGGGCTGCCGGGGCCGCCCTGTGCGGTGCGATATGGCGGTGCGTCAGCTGTCGGCGTGGTTCCGCTCCCCCGCCCGCGCAGATCTCGCCGCCCGAGATCAAGTGATCCGGCCGGTCTCCCTCCTCAGCAGCTGCAGTCGCAACCGCAGCAGTCGCACGATTCACAGCAGTCCCCGCAGTTGCTGCAGCAGTCACACGCTTCACAGCAGTCGCACTGATTGCACAGCCCCTGGCGGCGCTGATGGGTCCACGGGTCGTTGAAGGTGCCACAGCACATTTGGCAGGTGCAGGCCAGTCCCGCCCACACCAGACAGCCCGCGATCAGACCGCGCCGGTCACGCGGGGGCTCGGGCGGGGGCTGCGGCGGGCCGGCGGGGCTGCCGGGGCTCGGCGCGTACGGATTGCCGGGCGGTGGCCCGAAGGACCCGGTCTGCCGCACACCTGACGGCGGGACAGCTCCGTCCAAAGCTGCGCCGCCCGCCCGGTGCGAGCACGCCGTGGCACCGAACGCCCGGTCCACCGACTGCCGGAGTTCGTGCACCAGCAGCACATGGGCCAGCTTGTCGTCGGTGAATTCCGCGTCGCGCAGCGCCAGCCGCATGCCGCGTAGCGCGTCGTCGCAGAGCCGTCGGGCCTCGGCCCGCGAGGTGCCGGTCTCGGTGAGCGGATTCCAGGCACCCGACGTGGCATCAGCTTCCTGGTCCTCGACGGCATCCAGCAGATGCGCGAGGCGTCCGAAGAGCCGGCCCGCCTCGGCCAGCGGCTCCGCGTTCTGCGGTTTGCCCGCGAGTATCGCGGTGTGGGCGAAGGCCGCCGCGGTGGCGGTCTCGGTGGGTTCGGTGACCGTGAGCAGCGGGGTGCCGGGCCCGGCGAGCAACTCGACGCCGGTCTGTCGGTCAACGGCGTCGACGAGCAGCGCCGTGTCGAAGCCGAGCCGTGCGCCGGTGCGCGCACCGGCCCGGTCCCAGCCCGCGGCGACCCGACGCGCTGCGGCGGCAACCGGGCGTCGCTTCAAC
Organism: Streptomyces sp. NPDC002785; assembly: GCF_040295565.1. Lineage (NCBI taxonomy): Bacteria > Bacillati > Actinomycetota > Actinomycetes > Kitasatosporales > Streptomycetaceae > Streptomyces > Streptomyces sp. NPDC002785. The sequence continues at coordinate 1,024 of NZ_JBEOVN010000210.1, forward strand.
AGGCCGTCCCGGTCGGCGACGTGGTCCCGCACCTTCGCCGATGCCAGCACCAGGGAGACGGCGGCGGCCAGCCTGGCTCCCTCGCCGCGGGCGACCGGGGCAGTCCGCATGGCGCGCAGCGGGCAGGGCCCTGCGGTGCGTCGCCATCCGGTGGTGCGATCGGACTGAGCCTCCGTCAGAACCGAGACGATCAGGCCGTCATAGTTCGTAACGATGCGGGCGAATTGCCCGTGGTCGGAGCGAAGCGCGAGACAGAGCCCGCAGAGATGGGCCATCCACTCCACCCTGAGCCCCTCGGACAACCGGTGGGCGCAGGGCCTGACGATTCCGAACACGACGATCCCCCGAGAGTCGTTCACCTGTACGCCGCGCTCGTGCGCATGCGCGACGTGCATCGTATCGAGCGCCCCGTTCACCCATACGTCCGCCATGTCACCCGTACGGACCGGCACATCACATTTTCTTTCTTTCAGACCCCTGATGCTGGAGGAACCCTGACGAATCGCCACATCTTCTGCACCAGTACCGTCACGAATCCCCTGTGCGCCGACTATCCACTTGGCGCACGATCCGCATCATGGACGACCATAGGGATACGAAAGAGATGCGGAACGCTACGGAACCGCGGTGAGAGGAGGCGTCCATGGGATCGGTGCGCAAGGCGAGTGCCTGGCTGGGCCTCGTAGAGGACAACGACGAGCGGTATTACGACGACGACGAGTATGCCGAGGGTGCACAGACCGGGACCGGTCAGGCCTGGGTGACCGACCCCCGGGTGCAGGTGGCCTCCGAGACGGCCGAGGAGACGGGCCGCCGGATCGCCACCGTCACCCCGGACAGCTTCCGGGACGCGCGAGCCATCGGAGAGCTCTTCCGGGACGGCGTCCCGGTGATCGTCAACCTCACGACCATGGACCCCACCGACGCCAAGCGCGTTGTGGACTTCGCCGCGGGGCTGGCCTTCGGACTGCGCGGCTCGATCGAGCGCGTGGCCACCCGGGTCTTCCTGCTGACCCCGGCCGACACCCAGGTGGTCAACGGCGAAGCCGTCGGCCGGCCGGCCGACGGCTTCTTCAACCAGAGCTGAGCAGGGCGCTCGCCGGACCGGTCTACCGGAACGCGTCGAGGCCGGTGAGCGCCTTGCCCAGCACCAACTGGTGCATCTCCACAGTTCCTTCGTAGGTGAGCACCGACTCCAGATTCGTCGCATGGCGCATCACCGGGTACTCCAGCGAGATCCCGTTGGCGCCGAGGATCGTGCGCGAGGTGCGGCAGATCTCGATCGCCTCCCGCACATTGTTGAGCTTTCCGAAACTGACCTGTTCCGGACGGAGCCTGCCCGCGTCCATCCGCCGGCCCAGATGGTGGGCGAGCAGGATGCCCTTGTGCAGTTCCACGGCCATGTCCGCGAGCTTGGCCTGGGTGAGCTGGAAGCCACCGATCGATCTGCCGAACTGCTCCCGGGTCTTCGCATAGTCGAGGGCCGACTCGAAGCTGGCGCGCGCCGCACCCATGGCTCCCCAGACGATGCCGTAGCGGGCATGACTGAGACAGCTGAGCGGGCCGCGGAGACCGGTGACCCCGGGGAGTACGGCGTCGGCCGGCAGCCGTACCTCGTCGAGGACCAGCTCGCTGGTGACCGAGGCGCGCAGGGACCACTTGTGCTTGATCTCGGGCGCCGAGAAGCCCGGGGTGCCGGCCGGTACGACGAATCCGCGGATTCCGCCGCCCGCGCCACCCTCGTCGGTCTGCGCCCAGACGACGGCGACCCCGGCGACCGAGCCGTTGGTGATCCACATCTTGCGGCCGGTGAGCACCCAGTCTTCACCGTCGCGCTTGGCGTACGTCCGCATCCCGGCCGGGTCGGAGCCGTGGTCCGGCTCGGTGAGGCCGAAGCAGCCGATGATCTCGCCGGCCGCCATGCCCGGCAGCCACTGCTGCCGCTGCTCCTCGGAGCCGAAGCGGTGGATGGCGTACATGGCGAGCGATCCCTGTACGGAAACCAGGGAGCGGATTCCCGAGTCAGCCGCTTCGAGTTCCAGGCAGGCCAGTCCGTACTGGACGGCGGTGGCGCCCGCGCAGCCGTATCCCTGCAGGGACATGCCGAGGGCGCCGAGCGAACCGAGCTCCCGGGCCAGCTCGCGGATGCCGGGCAGCTCGCCGTTCTCGTACCACTCGGCGATGTGCGGCAGGACGCGGTCGGTGGCCCAGTCGCGGACGGTGTCGCGGATGGCGAGGTCCTCGGAGCTGAGCAGATCGTCGATGCCGATCGGGTCGGCGGGGTCGAAGGGCGGAAGCTTCGAGGACTCGGTGGTGGACATGAGGATGCCTCCGGCGGCTCGCACGATGCTAAAACTAGCAGTGTTAGTTATGGCGTCGTACCGACGTTACGGCTCAGCGTCCCGCCCGTCCAGAGCCGGTCGCCTCGGCGGGTCGGCGCCGGGCGGGCAGCGGGTGCGGCCGCTTCGTACGGCCCGCGGCGGGCGCCTCGTGCGGACCGTGGAATTCCGGCGCCTCGCTCCGCCCCAGGGACTCACGGGCATCGTCGGCATCTCGGGGTTCACCGACACCGGGTGAGGGGCACTCCATCACCCGCGGCAGCCGCAGCGCGGCGAGCGCTCCGACCAGCAGCAGAGCCGCGCTGACCAGCAGCGTGACATGCAGCCCGGTGATGAAGGAATGGCGGGCCGTGGAGCGCACCACCTCGCCCAGCGGACCGCCCAGCCGCTCCGCCACCTGGTATGCCTCGCCCAGCGAGTGGGAGGCGGCCACACCGTCCCCGGCGGGGACGCCCTCTTCGGGAAGCCTCGCGAGTCCGGAGGCGTAGGCGGCGTTCATGACACTGCCGAGCAGGGCGATTCCCATGCCCGCACCCAGCTGGTAAGAGGTCTCGCCGATCGCCGCCGCACCGCCCGCCCGGTCGGCGGGGGCCTCGCTGAGCATGGATTCGTACGCCCCGAAGAGCGTGGACTGCAGTCCGAAGCCGAGTGCGACGAAGGCCGCGGTCAGCAGGCCGGGCCGGTCGTGCTGCCCCATCGCGGTCAGGACCAGCACGGAGGCGGCCGTGAGCACGAAGCCCCAGCCCACCATCCGGCGCGGCCCGATGCGGCGCAGGGCGTACGAGCCGGTGGCGCCCGCAGCCATGGCCGCGAAGGTGAGCGGAAGCAGCCGCAGCCCGGTCTGGAGCGGGCTCAGGCCGAGGACGAGCTGGAGGTACTGCACGGCTATCAGTTCCAGCCCGACCAGAGCCAGCATGGCGAGGATGATGCAGCCCACCGCGGTCGAGAAGGCGGGCCTGGCGAACATCCCGATGTCGATCAGCGGGTGCGTGCGGCGCTTCTGACGGCGCGCGAAGGCCACGAGCAGTACGGCCCCGATCAGCAGGGGGGCCAGTGCGGCCGGGCTCAGCAGCCCCTCACCGGTGCCCGCCCGCTTCACCCCCAGGACCACACCGAGCACTCCGGCCGCAGCCATCAGCGCACCCAGCACATCCCACGGGCCGTCGTTGCTGCCGCGTGACTCGGGGAGCAGCAGACGACCGACCGGCAGGACCAGCGCCATCAGCGGGATGTTGATCAGAAAGACCGAGCCCCACCAGAAATGCTCGACGAGGAAGCCGCCTATGACGGGTCCGGTGGCGGCGCCGACGGCCGCGACCGCGGTCCAGACACCGATCGCCACGGCCCGCTCACGCCGGTCGGGGAAGACCTGCCGGAGGATCGACAGCGTCGCCGGCATGATCATCGCCCCGCCGACACCGAGCAGAGCTCGCGCCACTATCAGTACGCCGGGGCTGTCGGCCATCGCGGCGATCGCAGAGGCGACACCGAAGAGGGCATAACCGAGCAGCAGAATGCGGCGCCGGCCGACCCGGTCGCCGAGGGTACCGAAGAGGATCAGGAGCGAGGCGCAGACCAGTGGATAGGCATCCACGATCCAGAGCAGACCGGCGGCGCTGGGCCGCAGGTCCTCGGTGAGGGCCGGGACGGCCACGTGGAGCACGGTCGCGTCGAGCGCGACGAGCAGCAGACTGAGGCAGAGGACAACGAGGACGACCCATCGATTGGCACCGTCGGCGGCTGAGCGCAGCCGGATTCGGGCTGTGGTCGTCCCGGACATGCATGTACCTCCCAAAAGGTCCCTCGCGCTCGGCGGGCCAGCCGGGGATGCGGCGGTTCGCCGTCCCTCGGAGCCCGGCATCGACGGGCGAGTGATCCGTCAGCGTACGCGAGTTCAGAGCGCTCACACGTGGTCCACCTCATACCTCGATGGGCCGTGGAGTGTGGCATACGCCACGCCGAGCCGCCGCCCCGAACCCGCTCGGACCTGCACGGACGGCCTCCACACCCGGCACAGAAGGTACTCGGCGTGACTCCCGGAGCACACGCCGGGCCCGCATCACAAGCGGTCAGTAACCGCACGGACACCATCCGTTTCACCCCCCGGAGAGGCCGGAGAAATTCACACCGACACCCTCGTGCGCTTTTCTGTCCGCACCCAAACACCCTTCCGAAATGAGTGCGAAATCAATAGCGCAGAAACCCACCGATACGCTTCTTCGGCTCAGGAATTAAGGCCCGGCCGAGACATAGTCCACATCACATCGTCATCACAAAGAGACCGGATCGACCTGTTCGCGCACTAACTCGCTGTAACGTCGATTGGGTGCGTACCGACATCTTTGCCCGCCTGGACCGGGAGCCGGAGCCGCCGAAGATAGAGCCACCGCGGATGAGCCGTCATCGCATCGCTCTCTTCTGCGGGACGTTGGCGTTCTATCTCGCCATCGTCGTTGCCGTGCTGGTCTCTTCCTGGCTGGTGACCCTGGACTGGAAGGTCATGCTCTTCCGGCCGTATCAGCAGTGGCCGGAAATCCACGCCTTCCTCGACTACTACATCGTGCTCGGCCAGCGCGGCCCCACCGCCACCATGGTCGCCTGCTGGCTCGGCTGGCGCTCCTGGCGGCAGCACACACTGCGGCCCCTGCTGACGCTCGGCGCCTCACTGCTGCTGCTCAACGCGACGGTCGGCGCAGTCAAGATCGGCCTGGGGCGGCTCGGCCCGCACTACGCGACCCAGATCGGCTCCGCGGAGCTCTTCGCCGGCGGCGATATATTTCCGTCGGGCCACACCGCCAACGCAGTCGTGACCTGGGGAATCCTCGCCTATCTGGCCACCACCCCGCGGGCCAGGCGCTACCTGTCGGCCGTATCGGCAATCGTCTCGCTCGGCGTCGGACTCACCACCGTCTACCTCGGCACGCACTGGCTCAGCGATGTATTGCTGGGCTGGACCGCCGGGCTGCTGATCCTGCTGGGCCTGCCCTGGGTCGAGCCGCTGATCACCCGGACCGAGGCCTGGATCTTCGCCCAGCGCGAGTACCTGCGGGGCCGCGGCCGTCCCGTTCCTTCCTTGCCCGTCGCGGCCGGAGGACCCCGGACCGTACTGCTCCCGCAACTGGACGGCGGCGACGCCGTGGCGGAGAGCCCTGTGCTGGAGCCGGTCGCCGCGGGAGGACACACGGCGACCACAACGGGCACGGTCACGGGCGCCCGCTCACGTGCACACCCGGCGCCGACGGCGCATCTGTTGCGCTCGGAGCGGAGCCCGATCACCCCGGCCGGCAGCCGCCGCCCGCCGCACGCGGACCGTACGCCACGCGGCGGCACCACCCCTGCCCGCCCGATGACCGGCGGCTGAACACCTCTGGAGCAGCGGGGCCGGTACGCACAGCCGCTCCCCCGCGCAGTGAAGGCCCCGACTTCGGTCGGGGCCTTCACTCATGCCCGGGCTCAGGGGCCTCAGCCCACCCAGCAGCGGGTGACGACGGCATGGGCCACCTCGAAGTTGATCCGTCCGCTCCGGAACTCCATGGTGATGATCGCGCCCGGCGGCAGGGATCTGACGGTGCTCCAGCCATGCCTGCGGGCCCGCCGTTCAGCCGCGTCGGCGGCGAGGCCGACGTACGCACCAGGTGTGTCGTCGGGCTGGGCGGGAGGGGTCGGTATGGGTGCCATGCCTCTCACCGTAGGCGGCCTCGGACCGCGACGGAAGCCGGGGCGCCGGCCGCCGCACGGCATCCTCACGTCCCTCGGCGGTCACGCTTGTGTCACAGGATCACGACACGCGTGCTGCTCGAATCACGTCACCCGAGCACGCGGTCCACGACAGGACGCACAGTAATCACACAGGTCAAGAAACGATCATGCGGAAGGGCCGAAAACAAAACAGAATACCCCGCATCGTGCAACTGGAATTTCCGCGTCGAATAGCCTGTATAAATGAGCATGCCACCGGGAATTCACGCTTTCTTATGGCAGCCTTATCTTTTGGTCACAAAATCCTTACCACGCGGCAGTGGGCGGCCGCCCACTGCCGCCCGTATAGCGGACAACCCGAACCGCCCCCGTATGAGGATGCCGGTGGACGCGCTCAGTCCAGGGCCCGGGACAGCCGGTCCCTGGCCGCCCTGATCGCGTCCTTGAGCTCCGGTGGTTCGACGACCTCGAAGTCGATCCCCAGCAGCATGACGTGGATGACCAGCACATCGAGACTCGCCGCCCCGGTGCGCAGCAGACAGCTGTCGGCGCCGTCCGCCTCCAGCACCCCGGACGACGGCGAGATCCGTTCGGCCGCGCGGTCGATCCCGGCCTTCAGCCGGATCACCGCGTGCGTCGCGTACACGGTGGTCGAGATCCCCTTCGAGACATAGGCGGCCAGATCCTCGGCCGGCGCGTCGCGGGGGACGAATCTCGGGCCGTGTGGGGGCGTGGGTGTGATCCGGTCCGCGCGGAACGTGCGCCAGTCCGCGCGGTCCAGGTCCCAGGCGACGAGGTACCAGCGGCGCTCGGTGCACACCAGCCGGTGCGGTTCGACGGTCCGGCGCGACACGGAGCCGGAGTGGTCCCGGTACTCGAATCGCAGCCGCTCGCTGTCCCGGCAGGCTCCGGCCAGTTCGGTGAGGACACCGGGATCGACGGTGGCCGCGCCGGGCCCGCGGAGCAGCGGCACGGTGAAGGTGTTCAGCGCGTTCACCCGGCCCCGGAGCCGGTTCGGCAGCACCTGTTCGAGCTTGGACAGGGCGCGTACGGAGGTCTCGCCGATGCCTTCGATGCCGTTGCCCGCCGCGGTGCGCAACCCGACGGCGACGGCGACGGCCTCCTCGTCGTCGAGGAGGAGCGGCGGCAGTTGGGCACCGGCGCCGAGCTGGTATCCGCCGCCGGTACCGGGGCTGGCGTTGACCGGGTAGCCCAGTTCGCGCAGCTTGTCGACGTCACGGCGGACGGTCCGCGGGGTGACTCCGAGCCGTTCGGCGAGATCGGCGCCCGACCAGTCCCGGTGCGCCTGGAGCAGTGAGAGAAGGCGCAGCAGTCGTGCCGAGGTATCCAACATGGGGCCGAGTCTGCCAGGGGTTGCGGACAACCTGCGTCCGCAACCGGGTACCGGCGGTCTACCGGGCCTGCGCCGGATCCGGTTCGATCCGTACGCAAAGGTCGTTGTCGGCCGAGTAGCAGGGGGTGGCGCGGGCGCCCGCGCCGGTGCTGCGGCCCGGGTAGACGAAGCTGTTCTTGCGGTCCCAGACGTCGTCGAGGATGCGGGAGATCCGTACGCCGTCGGCCGGCTCCCCGGCGCCCGTCCCGGGGACCAGCCAGAGCGTCCACAGTTGCTGCTCGGTGACCGGCCCGGTGCCCAGCCGGTCGAGCGGAAGCGTGAAGGAGAACGTGCCTTCCTTCCCGGTGACCGGCACCCGGCAGACCCGGTCCGGGGCGCCGGCCAGTCGCGCCTCGACGCGGGCGTCGTCGCCGAGGCGGGTCCCGTACAGCGTGCCCTCGACAGTCAACCCGCCCCGGTCGAAGGTGACCGGCCCGGCCTCGGCGTGCGGTGAGCGGATCCAGCAGCGCACGGCGAGCCGGCCGTCGACGGTCGGGTACGGGATACGGACCGCGATCCGCCCGGTCTCCGGCGTGCGGTCCATGAGGAGCCGCACATCCCTGATTCCGGGCTCGACGGCCACCGCCCCGTCGTCGTCCCCGCCCGGCTCGCGCACATAGACGTCCCAGCGGCCTTCGGCGGGCGCCGCGGTACCCGGCAGCACCGCGCGCAGCCGTCCCCCGCCGAGCGGGCTCAGGGGCAGCCGCAGGGTGACGCCGTCGCCGCCCGTGCCTTTGGCTCCGCGCAGCCGGAGAAGCAGTTCGGGCGTCTTTGCGGCCTCTCGGCCACGGAGGTCGAGGTCGAAGGTGATCCCGCCGTCGCGGCCTGCGGTGCAGTCGGCTCGTGGTGTCTGTCGCTCTGCGGAGACGGTCATGAGGGCTTCCCCTTGCGGATGACGTCGGCGGCCTTGTGACGCAGGGCGTACGCCCCGTCCAGCACGGCGCCGCGGGCGAGGTGCAGTGTGGTGCGCAGAGCGCCCTGCGAGCGGTCGCGCGGGGCTCGGGAGGCGAGTTCGGTGAAGAGCCGCTCATGACGTTCGGCGATCCGTGACGGGTCGAACCGCTGCGACGCGGCCAGCGCGGCGCGGCCCGAGCGGTGCCGTGCTTCGTCGTCGTCGATCAGGCCGAGCAGGGCTCCCGCCACCGCCGCCGGGTCACCGACCGGCACCAGCCGTCCGTCGGTGCCGTCCTCGATGATCTCGCGGGGGCCGTGCGGGCAGTCGGTGGCGACGACCGGCAGGCCGCAGCGCATCGCCTCGACGATGGTCATGCCGAAGGACTCGCGGTCCGAAGTGACCGCGGCGATCGCCCCCTTGGGCCACTCGGCCTCCAGCGGGTTGACCGACCCCATCAGGAACACATGGTTGTGCAGACCGAGTTCACCGATGAGCGCGAGCAGCGTCCGGCGTTCGTTCCCGGTCGCGTCACCGCCGCCGTAGATGCGCAGCCGCCAGTCCGGGCGGACGGCGACCACGTCGGCGAACGCCCGGACGAGCAGGTCGTACCGCTTGACCTTGTGCAACCGGCCTGCGGCGATCACCCACTTGCTGTCGCCGTCGGCGGGCGCGATCCTCGGCGCGGGCACACTGTTGGGAATGGACTCGATCCGTACGCCGGGCAGCTTGAGCCCGGTCCGGTAGGCGCGGGCGTCGGCCTCGGTGACGGTGGTGATCGCGTCGAGCAGGGCGTAGCGGTGCCCTATCTCGCGGCGCAGCCGGTAGCTGTGGCTGTCGAGGGTGAGGTGCTCCTGCCCGATCCGGACCGGACCGCGCCGGGCCTGCCTGCTGATCTGCACATTGAGCCCCGGCCGGGTTCCGACCACTACATCTGCGTCCAGGGAACGCAAATGGTCCGCCACCCGGGCGTCGGTCAGCCTGCTGTACTGGCGGTACCTGCTGTCGCCGCGCGGGAACACGGTTGCGGAACGGGCGTGTTCGGCCGCGTCGCCGTCGTATGCCGGGCTCTTCTTCCGCAGATCCACGAGATGGTTCATGCGCACGCCCTCGGGGGCGCCCAGCGCGGGGACGTCGCGATGTCGGAAGACCGAAACGATCTCGATGTCATGGTGCCCGGCCAGTGCCCCGGCGAGATTGAACGTCGTACGGATCGTGCCCCCGACTCCGTAGGCGTTGTGGAGCAGGAAAGAAATGTGCATGAAACGCCATATCTCCCGGTTCGGCTGGTCAGTGGCGAACGCCACCTGCCATGACGGCACAGACCGGCCGGAGGTTCCCTCGGGCATCAGCCAGTTTCAGCCACCCTCACGCTTACCTGTTTTCCTGATTTATCGATGTATCGGTGAACCGGTCCATGTCCGAGTCGACCACATCGCCGTACGGTCAATCAGGAGAAACAGGTCGCAATCGGCCCCTCGGATCCTGAGATTCACCCTCTGCGCCAGATGGTTCGATTACGTTCCCTTTCTCGCGTGACCCCGGCCGCAGATCGCCCGTTGTCTTCTGCATGAGCCGGGAACCGCCCGGCGCACGCACCGAGTTCGAGGAGCCACCCGTGCCGCGCATGCTCGACGTCAGCGAGGACGTACGCGCCGAGATCGGCGACGCCGAAGCCGACCGGCTGCTCGTCGGCGACAACACCCCAGGCAGTTACGACTGCACCTCCTGCCGCACCCCCGGCGACTCCGAACAGGAACGCACCAGCACGGTGCTCTTCGTCGGTGACGAAACCGCTGTCCTCGCCTTCGCTCACGCGACCTGCATCCCCTCGCAGGTCGTCCAGGTCGCCGAGGACCAGCTGCAGGGTGCCGTACGCAGCATCACCGGCAGCGACGCGGAGCACCCTGAGTACCCGGAGGGCCTCAGCCCCGAGCAAGCTGTCCTCGGGATCACCAGCGGTCTCGTCCTGATCGACGACGAGCTCCACCCGGCCCTCGTCGTCGAGCCGACCGGCGCGATCGCCCGCCCGGGCACGGACGGCAGCCGGGGCGACGAATTCCTCCAGCTGCTGCTGGAGCAGGGCTTCCACCCGGTACACCGGATGGACCAGATGCCCGCGGTGCTGCACGGCTGGTCGATCCTGCTCGCCATGGGCCAGCTGCACGCCGTGCTCCAGCCGGGCACCGGCGGCGGTGCCCCGGTCGCCTGGTGGCAGGCTCATGCACCGCTCCAGGTCACCGAGGGCTGGCGGACCGCGGCCAACAAGTCGCAGACCGTGCTCGTCTACGCCGCCCCGGCGGGGGCGATCGGCCAGCAGCCCCGCGAGGACCTGCTGCGCGACGCTCTGGACAGGGCCGCCGCCGGCGGGCTCCTGGTCGCCGCGGCGATGCCGCTGGCCGGGACCTGATCATGGCCGTCGGCTCCTCGCACCCGCGGCGAACAGCTATTTCTCCGCCAGGCCCGCATCCGACGGACAGTGGGGTCGTTGGCACATACGTGCACACATACGACTCCTCCCGCCAACGCCCGAGCCCGATCCCTGCCATGCGTCCCTCGCAGGATCCTTCGGGCGGCCAGTCCCCCACCCCGATCTACGACGCGCTGTACTCCGAGTACCGCCGGTCGTTCCGGGCGCTGCCGGGTGATCGTAGCGGCGAGGAGAATCTCGGCTTCGTGGCCTTCGGAACCAGGCTCTCCGGCAGCCGCGTCCCGCTCAGCAGCCACTCCGGTTTCTCCGGTCTCTCCACGGGGCTGTCCGTACACAACGGGGCCACCGGACACGGCAGCGCCCCAAGCACACACACCGGTAGCCTCGGCTCCTGGCAGCGGGTGGGCCGGCACTCCGGGCAGGCCCAGCCCGCGGCGCTACCCCCGGGATCGGGATCGCGAGGGGCCTGACCGTATGACGGAGCCCCGGTCCGTTTCGTCTCCG
>NZ_JBEOVN010000211.1:0-2011 GCF_040295565.1 Streptomyces sp. NPDC002785
ACGGGCGACCTGGTGCGCTGGGGCTCCGGTGGGGCTCTGGAGTATCTGGGGCGCGCCGACGACCAGGTGAAGCTGCGGGGCTTCCGGATCGAGCTCGGAGAGATCGAGTCGGTGCTCGTGTCGCACCCGGCCGTCGCCCAGGCAGCGGTGCTGGTCCGTGAGGACCGGCCCGGTGACAAACGGCTCGTCGCCTACACCGTCCCCGACGGTGACACCGGCCCGGACGCCGGTGCACTGCGTGCCGCGCTCTCCGCCGCGCTGCCCGCGCACATGGTGCCGTCCGCCTTCGTCATCCTCGATGTCCTGCCACTGACGGCCAACGGCAAGCTGGACCGTAAGGCCCTGCCCGCCCCCGAGCACACCGCCGGTGGCACCGGCCGTGCCCCGCGCACACCGCGCGAGGAGATCCTCTGTGCCCTGTTCGCCGACGCGCTCGGCGTGCCGGAGGTCGGGCCCGACGACAGCTTCTTCGAGCTCGGCGGGCATTCGCTGCTCGCCACCCGTCTCACCGGCCGCATCCGGGTGGCGCTGGGCGCCGAACTCCAGGTGCGCGCCCTCTTCGAGACCCCGACCCCGGCCGGCCTCGCCGTCCTCCTGGACGGCGGGACCGTGACCCGGCGGGCGCTCGGCCCCATGCCGCGGCCCGAGTCGGTGCCGCTGTCGTACGCGCAGCAGCGGCTGTGGTTCCTCGGCCGTTTCGAGGGCACGGGGGCGACCTACAACATCCCGCTGGCCCTGCGGCTCACCGGCGCGGTGGACCCTGCCGCGCTGGCCGCGGCCCTGCACGACGTGGTCGGCCGCCACGAGCCGCTGCGCACCGTCTTCCCCGACATCGACGGGGTGCCGTACCAGCGTGTTCTCGACGTGTGCGACGCACGGGCCGAATGGACCGTCGTCGATGCCGACGCGGATGGGCCCGGGCTGGACGCGCTCCTCGCCGAGCAGGTGAGGCGAGGCTTCGACCTCGCACAGGACCTGCCGCTGCGGGCGACGCTCTTCCGGGTCGCCGAGCAGGAGCATGTGCTCCTGCTGGTCCTGCACCACATCGCCGCCGACGGCTCCTCGCTGACCCCGTTGGCGCGTGATCTGTCGGTGGCTTACGCGGCGCGGTGCCGTGGTGGGGTGCCGGCGTGGTGCGAGCTTCCGGTGCAGTACGCGGACTACGCGTTGTGGCAGCGGGAGGTGCTGGGTTCGGAGGGTGATCCGACGAGTGTGGTGTCGGGTCAGCTGGAGTTCTGGCGTGAGGCGTTGGCGGGGCTGCCGGAGGAGTTGTCTCTTCCGGTGGACCGGCCGCGTCCGGTGCGTGCGTCGTATCGCGGTGACGTGGTGCCGTTCGTTCTGGATGCGGAGGTGCATGCGGGGCTGGCGGGGCTGGCACGGGAGTCCGGCGCGAGTCTGTTCATGGTGCTGCAGGCCGCTGTGGCGGTGTGGCTGGGGAAGCTGGGTGCGGGAACGGACGTGCCGTTGGGCACGCCGGTCGCTGGGCGTACCGACAGTGCCCTGGACGATCTCGTCGGCTTCTTCGTGAACACGTTGGTGCTGCGGACGGATGTATCGGGTGACCCGACCTTCCGCGAGCTGCTGGGCCGCGTACGGGAGACGGACCTGGAGGCGTACGCGCACCAGGACATCCCCTTCGAGCGTCTCGTCGACCTGGTGAGCCCGGAGCGCTCGCTCTCCCGCCACCCGCTCTTCCAGGTCATGCTCACCCTGGACAATGACGCACGCGGCCGCCTCGCTCTGGCCGACATCGACGCGGAGATCCTGCCGCTGGGCACCGGCGCGGCCAAGTTCGACCTGGCGCTCAGCTTCGGTGAGCGATCGGTGGGGGATGGTTCCCCGGCCGGGCTGGACGGGTTCGTGGACTTCGCTCTGGACCTGTTCGACCGGGCCACGGTGGAGGATTTCACCACCCGGCTCGGGCGGGTGCTCCGGGCGGTCGTGGCCGACCCCGACGCCTCGGTGAGCACCATGGACATCCTGTCCCCCGAGGAACGGGACGAGATCCTCG
>NZ_JBEOVN010000211.1:2109-12154 GCF_040295565.1 Streptomyces sp. NPDC002785
GGCACGTGGAACGACACGACGGCCCCGACCCTCACCGGCACCCTCCCCGAACTGTTCCAGGCCCAGGTGGCCCGCACCCCCTCCAAGACCGCCCTGCTCGGCGACAACGGCGAGAACCTCACCTACACCCAGCTCAACGAGCGCGCCAACCGCCTCGCACGGCACCTGATCAGCCACGGCGCCCGACCCGAACGCGTGGTCGCTCTCGTACTGCCCCGCTCCGTGGAACTCCTCGTCGCGGAACTGGCCGTACTCAAAACAGGAGCCGCGTTCCTGCCGGTCGACCCGGCACACCCGGCCGAACGCATCACCTACACCCTGAACGACGCCGACCCCGTACTCGTCCTCACCCACGACCTGGGGACCCTGCCCGAACTCCCGGACACAACGACCACCACACGAACCGTCCTGCAGATCCACGACCTCCCCCTCCACAACCACGCACCCGACAACCCCACAGACACGGACCGGCTGTCACCCCTGCACGCGGCCCACCCGGCATACGTGATCTACACATCGGGCTCCACAGGACGCCCCAAGGGCGTGGTGGTCTCCCACACCGGCGTCGGAAACCTCGCATCCGCACAGATCGAACGATTCGCAGTCACGGACAACAGCCGCGTACTGCAATTCGCCTCCCCGAGCTTCGACGCGTCCATATCCGAAGTCTTCTCCGCCTGGCTGTGCGGCGCGACACTGGTAACCGCCTCCGCCGAACAACTGCGCCCCGGCACCGACCTCGCCGACACCGTGCGCGAACTGCACGTCACACACGCCACCATCCCGCCCGTCGCACTGGCAGCGATGAAACCCTCGGACCTGCCAGGACTGAGCACACTGGTCGTCGCCGGCGAAGCCGTACCCGGCAACGTCGTCGAACACTGGGCACCGGGCCGCCGCATGGTCAACGCCTACGGCCCCACCGAAACAACCGTATGCGCGACGATGAGCGCCCCACTGACAGGCACACAGCCCCACAGCGTGCCGATCGGAACACCCATCACGAACACCCGGGTGTTCGTACTCGACAAGACCATGCGCCCCGTCGCCCCCGGCGTCACCGGCGAACTGTACGTAGCAGGCACCGGCCTCGCCCGCGGATACCTCAACCGCCCCGACCTGACCGCCGAACGCTTCATCGCGTGCCCCTACGGAACACCCGGAGAACGGATGTACCGCACAGGAGACCTCGTGCGATGGACCCGACCCGGCGAACTGACCTACCTGGGCCGCACCGACGACCAGGTCAAACTCCGCGGCTTCCGCATCGAACTCGCAGAAGTGGAAACAGCCCTCCGAAACCAGAACGGCATCAGCCAGGCAGCAGTGCTGGTCCGTGAGGACCGCCCCGGCGACCGCCGCCTCGTCGCCTACATCGTCAACAACAGCGACACCACCACCGACCCGACAACGCTCCGGGAATCGCTCCGCACATCGCTGCCGGAGCACATGGTGCCCGCCGCGATCGTCACCCTCGAAACCCTCCCGCTGACCGTCAACGGCAAACTCGACCGCACCGCACTCCCCGCACCCACGTACGGCCGGGCCCCGGGCGCGGGCCGGGCACCCTCCGGGCCCGTGGAGACATCGCTGTGCGCGATCTTCGCCGAGGTGCTCGGAGTGGAGACCGTCGGCATCGACGACGGGTTCTTCGACCTGGGCGGCGACTCCATCGTCTCCATCCAGCTCGTCGCCCGCGCCCGCAAGGCCGGGCTCGGCATCACTGCCCGCGACGTCTTCCAGCACAAGACCGTCGCCGCGCTCGCGGAGGTCGCCGAGGCCGCCACCGCGAACGCGACGGAGGACCCGGACGCGGGCATCGGCCCTGTCGACACCACGCCCATCGTCGCCTGGCTATCCGAACTCGGCGGTCCCACCGACCGGTTCAGCCAGTCGATGCTGCTGCGGATCCCCGCCGGAACGCGTCAGGAGCAGCTCACCGAGGCGGTGCAGGCACTCCTGGACCGTCACGACGCACTGCGCAGCAGGCTGGACCGCCGCACCGACGGCTGGTCCCTGGAGGTGCTCCCGCGCGACGCCGTCCGGGCCACCGGCCTGATGCTGCGTGCCGACGCGCGCGGCTTGGCCGAGAGCGGTCTGCGGCAGACCATCGCCCTGCACCACGACATGGCGCAGGCGGCCCTCGCCCCCGAGGACGGCGTCATGCTGCGGGCCGTGTGGTTCGACGCCGGGGACGAGGCTCCCGGACGGCTGCTGCTGGTCGCCCACCACCTCGTGGTCGACGGTGTGTCATGGCGCATCCTCCTCACCGACCTGGCCGCCGCAGGTGCGGCCGTCGCCGCGGGCCGTCGGATCGAGCTCGACCCGGTGCCGACCTCGCTGCGCACCTGGGCGCGGGAGCTCACCGCTCACACGGCCGACCGCACCGGCGAACTGCCGTTCTGGGAGCGGACCCTGACCGGGCCCGACCCCCTGCTGGGCGACCGTCCCGCCGACCCGGCCCGCGACACCATGGGGACCGCCCGGTCGCTGTCGGTGTCGCTGCCGGCCGGAGTGACCGCGGCGCTGCTGGGCGAGGTGTCCCAGGTGTTCCACGCCCGGGCGAACGAGGTGCTGCTGGCGGGGCTGGCGCTGGCGGTGCCGAGATGGCGCCGGGGCCGTGGCCTCGACGGTGACGAGGTGCTGCTGGACGTGGAGGGACACGGCCGGCAGGACGTACTGGCCGGCGTCGACGTGTCGCGGACGGTGGGCTGGTTCACCAGCCTGTTCCCGGTGCGTCTGGACGCGGGTGCGGACGGCGCCGGCACCGCGGTGAAGCGGGTCAAGGAGCAGCTGAGGGCGGTGCCGGACAACGGCATCGGCTACGGCCTGCTGCGCCACCTCGACCCCGGGGCGCGGCCCGTGCTCGCCGCGCTGCCCGTCCCGCAGATCGGTTTCAACTACCTGGGCCGCATGGGCACCGGCGCCGGCCCGGCCGACTGGGCCCCGGCTGCCGAGTCGGACCTGCTGCTGGGCACCGGCATCGCCGACGCGGCGATGGCCGTACCGCACCCCCTGGAGATCAGCGCCGTCGTCCAGGACGGGCAGGGCGAGGGTCCCGTGCTCACCGTCACCTGGGTATGGGCCGAGGGCCTGCTGGACGAGTCCGCCGTCAGGGCGCTCTCGGCCGCCTGGTTCGACGCGCTGCGGGAGATCGCCGCGCACGCGGCCCTGCCCGGAGCGGGCGGCTTCACCCCGGCCGACCTGCCGTTGGTACGGCTCAGCCAGGAACAGATCGACCGGATCGAGGAGACACACCCCGCGCCGTCCGACATCCTGCCCGTCGCGCCGCTCCAGGAGGGGCTGCTCTTCCACGCGATGTTCGACGAGGGCGGACCGGACGTCTACAGCGTCCAGTTCTCCTTCGGCCTGGACGGACCGCTGGACGCCGACGCCCTGCGGACCGCCGCCGAGTCGCTGCTGTCGCGCCACGACAACCTGCGGGCCGCGTTCCGCCTGGACGTCGCGGACCGCCCGGTCCAGGTGATCCCCGCCACCGTGGCTCTGCCCTGGCAGGAGGCCGACCTCAGCGGTCTGGACGAGGCCGCGCAACGGGCTGGGGTGGAGCGGATCCTCGCCGAGGACCGTGCCGCCCGCTACGACCTGTCCGTCGCGCCCCTGCTGCGCTTCACCCTCGTGAAGCTGGCGGGCGAACGCCACCGGCTGGTGTTCAGCAACCACCACGTCCTGCTCGACGGGTGGTCCATGCCGATCGTGTTCGGCGAGCTGTTCACCCTCTACGCCCGGAACATCGGCGCCGACCGCGACCTGCCGCGCGTCACCCCGTACCGCGATTACCTGTCCTGGGTCGACGGGCAGGACCGCGCCGTGGCCCTGGACGCCTGGCGGAGCGCGCTGGACGGGGTGGAGGAGCCGACGCTGCTGGTCCCGGACGACTCCGGGGCCCGGGGCACGGGCCACGAGGCCGAGGTGCCGCGACAGCTGCCCTTCGAGCTGTCGGCGGAGCTGACCGCGGGACTCCAGGAGTGGGCCCGCCGGTCCGGACTGACGCTCAACACCGTGGTGCAGGGCCTGTGGGCGGTGCTGCTGGCCCGGTCGACCGGGCGGGACGACGTGGTGTTCGGCGCCACCGTCTCCGGCCGGCCGCCGGAGGTGCCCGGCATCGAGTCGATGGTGGGCCTGTTCATCAACACCGTGCCGGTGCGGATCACCGTCGACCCGGCGGAGACCGTCACCACCCTGCTGACCCGTGTGCAGGCCGCGCAGAGCGGGCTGATGCCCCACCAGCACGTGCAGCTCTCCGAGATCCAGGGTCTCGTCGGCATCGGTGACCTCTTCGACACCCTCACCGTGTTCGAGAGCTATCCGATGGACGCGGCGGTACTGGAACTCCCCGGTACCGGGCTGCGGGTGTCCGACGTCGACGGCGCGGACGCCACGCACTACCCCGTCACCCTCGCGGCGCTGCCCGGGGTACGGCTCCAGCTGCGACTGGAGTACGCTCCGGGCCGCTTCCCGCAGGACCACGCGCAGGCCCTGGCGGCCCGGCTGACCGGGCTGTTCGAAGCGGTGGCCCAGGACCCGGACCGTCCGGTCGGCCGACTGGACGTGCTGACCGCGAAAGAGCGGGAGACAGCGCTCGCCGGCGGGAACCCGCTGATGCACCCGGTGCCCGGACACCCCGTCCAGAC
Source organism: Streptomyces sp. NPDC002785 (assembly GCF_040295565.1). Taxonomy (NCBI): domain Bacteria; kingdom Bacillati; phylum Actinomycetota; class Actinomycetes; order Kitasatosporales; family Streptomycetaceae; genus Streptomyces; species Streptomyces sp. NPDC002785. The sequence goes on from NZ_JBEOVN010000211.1 coordinate 6,762, forward strand.
ACTGCTCGAAGGCCTGGCCGCCCGCACGCCCGACGCGACCGCCGTCGTCTTCCGCGGCACCACGCTGACCTGCTCGGAGCTCAACGAGCGGGCCAACCGGCTGGCCCGGCTGCTCATCGGGCGGGGCGTCGGACCGGAGCGGATCGTCGCGCTCGCGCTTCCGCGCGGCGCACAGGTGCTGGTCGCGATGTTCGCGGTGCTGAAGGCCGGTGCCGCCTTCCTGACGGTGGACCCCGGGCTCCCGGCGGACCGCATCGCCTACCTGCTCCAGGACGCCGCGCCGGCGGTGGTGCTCACCGACGGCGAGGTGGACGCCCGCTGGGCGGCCGACGGTCTCGGCGCGGGCATCGGACGCCTGGTGCTGGACACGGAGGAGACCGGCCGGGAGCTGGCCGCCGCCGGTCCGGCGGACGTGGTGGACAGCGACCGCACCGCGCCGCTGACACCCGCCGCCGCGGCATACGTCATTTACACCTCGGGCTCGACCGGCCGCCCCAAGGGCGTGGTCGTGCAGCACCGCAACCTGGTCAACCTGTTCCACAGCCACAAGGAGACGCTCTTCGACCGGCACGCACGGGCCGACGGCCCTGCCGGCCGCTTCCGGGTGGCCCTGACGGCCGTGTTCTCCTTCGACACCGCCTGGGACGGCGTGCTGTGGATGCTCGACGGCCACGAACTCCATCTGATCGACGACGACACCCGTCGCGATCCGGAGGCTCTGGCCGACTACATCGACCGGGAAGGCGTCGACTTCCTCGACCTCACCCCGGCGTTCGCCCGGCAGCTGGTGGAGGCGGGAATGCTGGCCGATGGCCGGCACCACCCGGCGGTGCTGATGCTCGGCGGCGAGGCCGTCGGCCCCGACCTGTGGTCACGTCTCCGCGCCGCTCCGCACACCACCGCGTACAACTTCTACGGCCCGACCGAGGCCACCATCGACACGGTGTTCCTGCCTCTGTCGGAGAGCGAGAAGCCCCTGGTGGGCCGACCGGTACGCAACACCCGGATCCATGTTCTCGACGGACACCTGCAGCCTGTCCCGCCGGGGGTGACCGGTGAGCTGTACCTCGCGGGTGACCAGCTGGCCCGCGGGTACCTGGGACGCCCCGGCCTGACGGCCGGCAGCTTCGTGGCCAACCCCTTCGGGGAGCCCGGCTCCCGCCTGTACCGCACCGGCGACCTGGTGCGGGCCACGGCGGACGGGCTGCTGGAGTACCGGGGCCGGACCGACGATCAGGTCAAGGTCCGCGGTTTCCGCATCGAGCTCGGCGAGATCGAATCCGCGCTGACCGCCGGTCCCGACGTGGCCGCGGCCGCCGTCGTGGTCCGTGAGGACACCCCCGGCGTCCGCCGGCTGGTCGGTTACGTGGTCCCGGCCGCCGGTGCCGCCCCGGAGCCCGCCGTGCTGAGGGAACGCGTCGGGCGGACCCTGCCCGAGTACATGGTCCCCGCGGCCGTCGTCCTGCTGGACGCGCTGCCGCTGACGGCCAACGGCAAGCTCGACCGCAAGGCGCTGCCCGCACCGGACTTCTCGGCACAGGCGACGGGCCGTGCGGCGGGCGACCCGGTCGAGCAGGCGCTGTGTGCGCTCTTCGCCGAAGTGCTCGGACTGCCCGAGGTCGGTGTCGACAGCAGCTTCTTCGACCTCGGCGGGGACTCCATCGTCTCCATCCAGCTCGTCGCCCGCGCCCGCGCCGCCGGCCTGGTCTTCTCCCCGAAGGACGTCTTCACGCACCGGACCGTAGCCGCCCTGGCGCCCGTGGTCCGCGAAGCGCAGGACGCCCCCGCCGAGGACCCGGACGCCGGTATCGGCGCTCTGCCGGCCACCCCCGTCATCCGCTGGCTCCAGGAGCATGGCGGGGCCACCGAAGGTTTCGTTCAGTCGATGCTGGTGCAGGTGCCGGCCGGACTGGGCCTGGAGCACCTGACCACAGCCGTCCAGGCCGTGCTGGACCACCACGACGCGCTGCGGATGACCGTGACCCGCGGCGGGGGCGACACGCCCTGGTCGCTGGAGATACCCGCCCGCGGCAGCGTCCCGGCCACCGAGGCCGTGGTCCGTGTTCCCACGGGCGGCTTCACCGGTGCGGACCTGGAGGCTCTGGTCGCCGCCGAGGCGGAGGCCGCCTGGCGCGGACTCGACACGGCCGCCGGACGGATGCTCCGGGTGGTCTGGTTCGACGCCGGGCCGTCGGCCCCGGGCAGGCTGCTGATCACCGCCCACCACCTGGTCGTCGACGGCGTGTCCTGGCGGATCCTGCTCCCGGACCTGGCTGCGGCCTGGCAGGCCGCAGCCGACGGCGGACAGCCGAGCCTGGCACCGAACGGAACCTCTTTCCGCCGCTGGGCGGAGCGCCTCACCGAGGCCGCCGCCGAGCGGGAGGACGAGGCGGAGCTGTGGCTGGAGATGCTGTCCGAGGAGGAGGCACCTCTCGGCGGACGCCCGCTCGCGGAGTCCGACACCGCGGCCGGAGCACGCTCGCTCACCCTGACCCTGCCCGCCGACCGCACCGAGCCGCTGCTCACCGGCGTCCCGGCCGCGTTCCACGCAGGGGTCGACGACGTGCTGCTCACCGGACTCGCCCTGGCCGTGTCCCAGTGGCGCCGCCGCCGGGGCCTTGGCGAGGACGGAGCCGTCCTCGTCGACCTGGAGGGCCACGGCCGCCAGGACGTGGTCGGGGGCGCCGATCTGTCCCGTACGGTCGGCTGGTTCACGACCGTGTACCCGGTACGGCTCGACCCCGGGCAGCTCGACCGGGACGAGGTGAGGGCCGGCGGCGCGGCACTGGGACGCGCCGTGAAGCGGGTCAAGGAGCAGCTGCGAGCCGTGCCGGACCACGGCATCGGTCACGGCATGCTGCGCCACCTCAACCCGGCCACGGCCCCCCTGCTGGCCGAGTACCCGGACCCCCAGATCGGTTTCAACTACCTCGGGCGCATCGGTGCTCCGGGCGCCGAGGGCCAGGACTGGGCCATGGCACCGGAATCGGCGGCCCTGACCGGAGCCGCCGCCGGCGACCCGGACACCCGACTGGCACACGCCATCGAAATCAACGCTCTGGTCAGGGACCTTCCCGAAGGCCCGGAACTGAACGTCACCTGGACCTGGCCCGACGGGCTGTTCCCCGAGCGGGACATGCGCGATCTGGCGGACAACTGGTTCGACGCCCTGGAGGCGCTGGCCCGGCACGCCGCCGCACCGGAGTCGGGCGGCCACTCGCCGTCGGACATGCCGCTGGTGAACCTGTCGCAGGCACAACTCGATCTTCTGGAAAGCACGTGGAGGAAGTCGTCATGAATGGTGCGGGACTTGAGGACGTCCTCCCCCTGTCGCCGATGCAGGAGGGCATGCTGTACCACGCCCTGCTCGACGAGCAGGAGCTCGACGTATACGGCGGTCAGATCGCCTTCGACTTCGAAGGCGCCCTGGACGTGGCGGCCCTGAAGACGGCCGCCGCCGCCCTGCTGCGGCGGCATGCGAACCTGCGCGCCGGTTTCCTGCACGAGGGTTTCGACAAGCCCGTGCAGATCATCCCCCGCGAGGTGGAGCTCCCCTGGCAGGAGATCGATCTGACGGACGTGGCGGCAAAGGACGAGCCGCACCGCCTCGAGGCGCTCATGGGCGCCGACCGTGCCCAGCACTTCGACCTGACCGCGCCGCCGCTGGTGCGCTTCACCCTCGTACGGCTCTCGGGCCGGCGGTTCCGTTTCGTGCTGGCGAACCACCACATCCTGCTCGACGGCTGGTCGATGGCGATCATGCTGCGGGAGCTGTTCGTCCTGTACGCGCAGGGCGGTGACGGCACCGCGCTGCCGCGGGTCACGCCGTACCGCGACTACCTCGCCTGGGCCGCCGCCCAGAACCGTGACGAGGCGGCGAAGGCGTGGGGCCGGGCCCTTGCCGGGGTCGAGGAGCCCACCCTGCTGGCCCCGGCCGCCCCGGCCGCGGCCACCGAGCCCCCGCACTACTACCACCACGAGCTCTCCGAGGAGCTGACCGCGGCCGTCACGGCCCTGGCCCGCCGTCACGACCTCACCGCCAACACCGTGGTGCAGGCCTCCTGGGGCGTCCTGCTGGGCCGTCTCACCGGCCGGGACGACGTGGTGTTCGGCAGCACTGTCTCCGGCCGCCCGCCGGAGATGGCCGGCATGGAGAACATGGTCGGCCTCTTCATCAACACCCTGCCGGTCCGCGTCCGCCTGGACGCCGCACGGCCCGTCGCCGACCTGCTGCGCCGTCTCCAGGACGAGCAGTCGGAGCTGATGGACCACCAGCACTACGGCCTCTCCGACATCCAGTCCCTCCTCGGCGGCGGCGAACTCTTCGACACCATCACCGCGTTCGAGAGCTACCCGGTCGACACCGACGGCTTCTCCGAGCCCGTCGACGGCCTGCGCGTCACCGGCGTGCACACCACCGACGACAACCACTACCCGTTCAGCCTGGCGATCCTCCCCGGCGAGCGGATGCGGCTGCGCATGGGCTACCGCCCGGATCTGTTCACCGCCGGGCATGTGGAGCTCATCGGCCAACGACTCCAGCACATCCTGGAGAGTTTCACCGATGCCCCCGAGCAGCTCCTGGGCCGCCTCGACGTACTCACCGGTGCGGAACGGGAGCGGCTGCTTCAGGCCTGGCGGGGTGCCCGGCCCGCGGTGCCCGCCGCGACGTTCCCGGCGTTGTTCGAGGCGCAGGTGGCCCGTACTCCGGATGCGCCTGCGGTCGTGTCCGACGACGGTTCGCTGTCGTACGCGGAGCTGAACGAGCGGGCCAACCGGCTCGCGCACCACCTCATCGGGCGGGGTGTGGGTCCGGAGCGGATCGTCGCCGTGCTGCTGCCGCGCTCGGTGGACATCATCGTGGCCCGGCTGGCGGTGATGAAGGCGGGCGGCGCGTATGTGCCGGTGGACCCGGACTACCCGGCCGACCGGATCGCCTACATGATCGAGGACGCGGGACCCGTGCTGGTGGTGACGACGGGTCACGAGGCGGACCGTGTGCCCGAGTCGGTGGCCGCCGGCCAGGTGCTCCTGGACGATCTGGATCTGGACGCCGAGCCGGTGACGGATCCGGTGGACGAGGACCGGCCGACGGGGCTCGTCATGGGCCATCCGGCGTATGTCATCTACACGTCGGGTTCGACGGGACGCCCGAAGGGCGTGGCGGTCTCGCACCAGGGACTGTCGGCCTTCGCGACGGTGCTGGCCGAGCGGTGTGCCGTGGGTCCGCGAAGCCGGGTGCTGCAGTTCTCGTCGCCGAGCTTCGACGCGTCGGTGCTCGAACTGTGCATGAGTCTCGTGTGGGGTGCGGCGCTGGTGGTTCCGCCGCCGGGTCCGCTGGCGGACGAAGCACTGGGCCGGGTGCTGGCGGACCGCGGGATCACGCACGCACT
>NZ_JBEOVN010000212.1:0-12125 GCF_040295565.1 Streptomyces sp. NPDC002785
ACACCACGTGATCATTCCGGGGCCGTCGCCATGCCCGGAAGGCAGATCACGACCGTCACGCATCACGCATGATCAGCCACCCGACAGGCTCTTAGCCGGCGTCGGCTGCCGAGGCTGCCCTCTGTCCGCGGGCGGGCTTCACGACGGTGTACATGACCGACCGCTGCTGCTTGCGACGCTGGATGCGTCCCTTGGCGACCAGGGACTCGAGGGTGTTCCGCACCACCTGCGGTGTCGGATTGCGCCTCGGGTGCTTCTCCAGGAGTTCGTCCCGCATTTCCTTTGCCAGACGCGGTTCGTCATGGCCGGCAAGCAGATCCATCAGGAGGTCTCCGAGCAGAGGCTGGCGCGACTTCCCCTTCGCACCGCTCTTCGCCGTGGTCCCTGCAGGAGTTGTCTTGCTCGGCGTCGAACGCCGCGTAGTGGCTCCGGTTTCGCTGCGTCGCTTCGCTTTCGAGACCGCGGGCTCGTCCTGTGCCTGCTCCGGCAGGCGTGAGGCGTCCGCGAAACCTTCGTACCGCTCGGCGAGGTTGAGGATGTCCGCCAGAAGGGCCTCCTCCTGCTTCAGCACCGCGATCTTCTCAGTCAGCTCCTGCTGACGCCTGTGGTTCTCCTCCAGATCCGACGCGACTTGTTCCACGTACCGCGATCGGAGCGTGGCGGCTGATTGGCTGGTCACAACCGTTCACTCCCTCGATAAGGATGACGTTGCGCATGGTACCCACGCCGAGGGTCCCGTGCAGACGAGTGTCGACGTCGGATGGGTCGTCGAACATGTGCACTCTTCACCATAAGCACAAATGTGCCTCTGCATACAGGCGCTGGATCCGGTAGACATGGGTGTCACCGCGACGCGCGCATCATGTGCAAGCAGACCGTGCCACACATGTGACTGGGCCTCGTCGAACCTTCCGCTCAATTGCCCCGCGACTAACGCATGTTTTTCCCTCGAGGTGCCTTGCTGCGCAGCGAGTCAAGGCGGCTCGGCGCATGTGACATATGCCTCGCGCCTTCATACATGTTTGCGTGCTGCCACGTCGGGGAGCGGAGCGTGAAGCAGCAAACTGCCTGTTCAGAGAAGGTTCTCCAGCTCGGCCCGGACAGCGTCCGCGCACATGTGTTTGTCACACATGGACGCAGCACCGCGGCGACACAAATGCAACAGTTTTCCGGCACTCGCCGCTTCCTACAGTGCGAAGGCGGGGTTGCATCCGGCCTCCGATCGCCCCACGACGGAGAACCAGGATGGTTCAGAACGCTATGGCTACGCCCCTCACAGGTATGTCCCGATCCGATCTGCTCGCCACCATCATGTGGGAACACCGGGACGGTCTGGTCTCGTACGCCGAGAAGATGCTGGGTGACCGCGGACTCGCCGAGCACATCGCCCAGGAGACCACCATCCGGGCCTGGCGAAAGATCGACCGCCTGCTCACAATGGAGGGATCCGTCCGAGGCCGGCTCTTCACCGTGACCCGCCACCTGGTCATCGACTGGGTGCGCAAGCCCCACGCCCGAAGGGAAGTCGTCGGAGACAGCCACCACGACCCCGTGTCCGGCACTGACGGCACCGCGCCGGTGCACGACGCCCTCGTGGTCAGGCCGCTCCTGCGCCGGCTGTCTCCCGAACACCGCGCTGTGCTGGTGCACATATACCTGTGCGACCGCACCATCAAGGAAACCGCCGGCATCCTCGGAGTGCCGCCCGCACCGTCAAGAGTCGTCAGTACAACGCCCTGCGCAAGCTGCGCGCCGTCGTGGAACTTGAGGCGGCCTGGAACTCCTCACTCACGCGGCGCCCGCATGGTCCCGAGGATTGAGTGGCGCACTGTCGCGTCCATCTCGCCGCTGGCCTCCTGCATGACCGACCGTCGTGGATGCGCTGTCCGAGGTTTCCCGAAACGGTTCGCCGACTTGACCGATCGGTCGAGGAGGCCGACGCGCTCGATGAGCTTGAGAGCGTGATCGAGCGGATCACCGGGGCGGCGAGCTGGGGGTAGCGATGAAGGAGGGGGCATTCGCCACCTCCGGATCCGGGGCCTGTTGGCCGGATGCCTCGCAGTCGAGGGGCCGCGGGTGAGGCGGGGGCTGTTCCCCGTCGTCTCGGAGGAGGACGTTGTCAGGCGAGCCCGGGCCAGGCGGGTTATACGGTCATGGCGGGCGCGGTCTTCTTCCGCGCACGGTAGGCGGCGGCCTTGATCTTGTTGCCGCAGGACTCCATACCGCACCACTGGCGCCGCATGCCGCGGGAGCGGTCGATGTAGACCCGCGTGCACTCCGGGTTGCCGCACTCCTTCAGCAGGGGGACGTCCGGGCCGCAGAGCAATTCGACGGCCTGTCGAGCGACGGTCGCCAGCGCTTGTCCGGCGGTCGCCTCATTGTGCCGCCCGGCCACGGTGAGCTGCGGTGTCACGGGCGTCTGGCGCGCGGCGCCGTTGACCACGGCGAGTGCCTCGCGGTCGAACTCCTCGCCGAGGCGGCGGTTGGTGATGAGCCGGTAGATGGCCTCGCGACGCACGGTTGTCGCCTCCCGGATGTCTTCCTCATCGCCGGGCGTGATCGTGTCCACGAGTCCGGACTCGAGGTACCAGGCATTCAGCCGCTCCGGCGTCACGAACATCTCGAACCGGGTCGAGCGCCGCGCACGGAGGGTGGCCGCGAAGTCGAGGGCCGGGTGTCCGCATACGAAAACATGATCGAGGTTCACATCACCATTTTGACAGGTGACTGTCATGGAGCTCAAGAATCGTCACAGCTGCGGGCAGCGTTGCCTGGTGAAGCATGATGACGCGAAAGACTGGTTCGCGGCCGGAGGGCACCCAGCGTGACATGCCTGGGTCAGGGCTGGGAACAGGCCGCCGCTGCGTTCTCCCGCTGTCCGCGTCCTGGCGCCAGCCGGATCTCGCGGCCCTGCCACCGTCGACGCAGCCAGCGATCGTGGCTCGCGAGGACGATCGCGCCGGAGCCGGTCCCCAGGGCGGCCTCCAGCTCGTCGCACAGGCGCGGGGAGAGATGGTTGGTGGGCTCGTCGAGAAGCAGCAGCTGGGGCGGTCGGGCCACCAGGAGGGCCAGCGCGAGCCGTCGGCGCTGCCCGACGGACAGTCGGCCGACGGGTTTGTCCAAGTCCGCCGCGTGCATCAGACCGAGCGAGCTCAGCGGCACCTTCTCCGCCCGCGCCGGGCCCAGCGACAGCTCGTAGGTGTCACGGACCGTGCGGTCGGGCCTGTCGAAGACGGTGTCCTGGGCGAGCAGCCCCACCGTCAGGCGGCGCCGTCTGCGCACCTCGCCTTCGGCGGCGAGATGTCCGGCGAGCACGGCGAGCAGCGTCGACTTGCCTGCTCCGTTGCCGCCAGTGATCAGCAGCCGGTCGGTCGCCGACACCTCCAGAGTGTCCAGCGCGAGCCGACCGGGCACTCGTACGTCCCGAAGGGACACCAGGGGCTGCGGGCCTTCCTCCGCCCGCGCGGCCAGTGCCCCGGCCGCGAACCGCAGTGGGCGCGGTGGCTCGGCGACCTGGGAGCGCTCCAGCTCCTCCAGCCGCCGTGTGGCGTTGCGTACCCGGCGGGAGATCTGGTTCTGCACCCGGCCCGCCCGGTGGCCGTAGCCCATCTTCTCGTTGTCGCGCCGTCCGCGGTCCGGCGCGACCAGGTGCGCGGTCACGCCCGCCGCGCGGCACAGTTCCTCCAACTCCTCCTGCTCCTCGGCGTACCGACGTTCCCAGCGCTCCCGCTCGGCGCGCTTCTCGCTCAGGTAGGCGCTGTAGTTGCCGCCGTAGCGGACCGGGCCGTCCACCGCCGGGTCGAGGTCGACCAGGTCGGTGCAGACGGCGTCGAGGAACGCCCGGTCGTGGCTGGCGGCCACCACGGTTCCGGACAGGTTGCGGATCTGCTCCTCCAGGAAGGCGGCGGCGCCGTCGTCGAGATGGTTGGTCGGCTCGTCCAGCAGCAGCGCCGACGGCCGCCGGACGAGCAACGCGGCCAGGGCGAGCCGACCGCGCTGCCCTCCGGACAGCGAGCCGAGCGTGCGGTCGTGCCCGAGCGCGCCGAGACCCAGCCCGTGCAGCACCAGGGCCGCGCGGCGGTCGGCGTCCCAGGACTCCCGGTCCTGGGCCTGCTCAAGGCGCCTGCCGTAGGTGTCGAGGAGTTCCTGGTGGCCAGGGGCGTCCTCGGGGACACAGGCGAGTTCCACGCTGAGCCGTTCGAGCTGCGCGAGGTCGTCACGGGCCTCGCGCAGCGCCCCGTCCAGCACCGCGGCGATGGTCGAGTCGGCGTCGAAGGGCATCTCCTGGTGCAGGAAACCGAGGTCGCCGGGGCGCGAGACGCTTCCCGCGTCGGTTTCGTCCACGCCGGCCAGTACCCGCAGCAGGGTGGACTTGCCGACGCCATTCTCTCCGATCAGGCCGATGCGGTGGCCGGGGGAGGCGGTCAGGGAGACGCCGTCGAGGACACGTCGGCCGCCGAGGTTGCGGACGAGGTCATGGGCGAGCAGAGCGGGCTGGGACACAGGGATCCGTCCAACGTGATCGGTGGTCGGCCCGCCGGGCGCACGGCCTCGGACGCGGGCCACTTCACACGCCGCCGGCTCACACTGCGGGGGCTCCGGTCTCCTTGACCGCTCCGTCGGCCAGCCGCAGCCAGCGGTTCACTCCGATCTCGGCTAGGAACCGCTTGTCGTGGCTGACCACCATGAAGGCGCCCTGGTAGGAGTTGAGCGCGCTCTCCAGCTGGCCCGCGCTGACCAGGTCGAGGTTGTTGGTCGGCTCGTCGAGCAGGAGCAGATGGGGGGCCGGTTCGGCGCACAGCACGCAGGCCAGGGTGGCGCGCAGCCGCTCGCCGCCGGAGAGCACCCCGACCGGCAGGTGCGCCCGCGCGCCCCGGAAGAGGAAGCGGGCGAGCAGGTTCATCCGCTCCGCCTCGGGCCGCTCGGGGGCGAACGCGGCGAAGTTCTCCGCCACGGTGCGGTCCACGTCCAGCAGGTCCAGGCGCTGCGAGAGATAGGCGATCCGGCCGTCGTTGCGTTTGATCTCCCCGCTGTCCGGGGCGAGGTCGCCGGTGACCAGACGCAGCAGGGTGGTCTTGCCCGCGCCGTTGGGCCCGGTCAGCGCGATGCGCTCGGGGCCGCGGATGGTCAGGTCGATGCCGCCGTCGGCGAACACGTCCTTGCCGGCGTGGTGGACCTGCATCCCCTCACCGAGGAAGAGGTTGCGCCCCGCGGGCACCCGCGTGTCAGGCAGCTCCAGGGTGATGCGCTGTTCCTCGCGCAGCGCGCGTCCGGCATCGTCGAGCCGGGCCTTGGCCTCGCTGACCCGGGCCGCGTGCATCTGGCCGGCCCGGCCCGCGGACTCCTGCGCGCCGCGCTTCATGTTGCCGGCGAAGATGCGGGGCAGGCCGGCGTTCTTGAGGTTGCGGGCGGCATTGCTCGCGCGGCGCTCGGCGCGTTCGCGGGCCTGCTGCATCTCCCGCTTCTCCCGCTTCAGCTCCTGCTCGGCGTTGCGGATGTTCTTCTCGGCGACCTCCTGCTCGGCGCGCACGGCTTCCTCGTACTCGGTGAAGTTGCCGCCGTACAAGCGCAGTTCGTCGCTGCCGAGTTCGGCGATGCGCTCCATGCGGTCGAGCAGCGCGCGGTCGTGGCTGACCAGCAGCAGACAGCCGTTGAAGTCCGACAGCACGTCGTAGAGCTTGTGCCGGGCCTCCAGGTCGAGGTTGTTGGTCGGCTCGTCGAGCAGCAGCACATCGGGGCGCTTGAGCAACTGGGCGGCGAGGCCGAGGGAGACGACCTGGCCGCCACTGAGCGTGCTCAGGCTGCGGTCCAGGGCGAGGTCGGCCAGGCCGAGACGGTCGAGCTGGGCGCGGGTGCGCTCCTCGATGTCCCAGTCGTCGCCGATGGTGGTGAAGTGCTCCTCGCTCACGTCCCCGGACTCGACGGCGTCCAGGGCGCGGATCACCGCGGCGACGCCGAGCACCTCGGCGACCGTGAGGTTGCCGGCCAGGGGGAGGCTCTGCGGGAGATAGCCCAGCGTCCCACTGACCGACACCGAGCCGGTGGCGGGCTTGACTTCGCCGGCGATCAGCTTGAGCAGGGTGCTCTTGCCGGAGCCGTTGGGGGCGACCAGGCCCGTACGGCCGGGGGTCACGGCGAAGGACAGGTCGTTGAAGACCGGGGTGTCGTCAGGCCAGGTGAAGGAGAGGTTCGAGCAGACGATGGCGGCATCGGACATGGAGGCGACCTCGAAGGATTGAGGGCAGAGACAGACCTCTGCCCTGGGCAGTGTGGAAAAAGGGGTACGACGAACGGGCCACGCCGGCAGTGCTCCTTGAGCACCGTCCGGTGGCCGGTCAAATCCGGATCTCACCCGGAGATGTCGTCTTCACCCACCACGTCTGCGACTCCTCGATTGAACGGTCCAGGTCACTCGCAGCGTAGCAGGCGTCGCTCCCTGCCCGGCCCCGGCTGGGAGTCGGGGCCTCATACATGTGTATGCATCGGCATGTGTCGGGCGACAACCGAGCCTTCCACGGTCACCCCTCTCATCTTGTTGACAGCCCGAGGACACCCATGCCGACATCGTCACCAATTGAACAGGTGACGATGTCACGATGGCTCGACAGTGTTCATACGTGTGGGCTTGCCCGACCAGCCGCGGCCGGAGTGCGGCCGACGCTGGTCACAACGCGGGTCAGAAGCTCTACGCCGGGTGGATCGCAGGCTCCGTGCCGGTGATGATGTTCACCGGTCTGCTGATGCGGTTCATGGGGCTGCTGCCCTTCATCTCCCGCACCAGTGCGATCTTCGTCCACGACCTCCTGGCCTGGGCGGTCACCTTCGTGCTCCTCGGACGCATGCGCAAGGCGTTCGAGGATCCGGAGGCGAGGCTGGGAATGCGCACCGGGTATGTCGGTCGGTCCTGGGCGGAGCGGTGCCACTCCCGGTGGCTACGGGAGGAGAGCGGGGGAATCGGGACCGGAGAAGCGGACAAGGCGTGATGCGTCCCTCGAAGAGGGGCAAGCCCGGTCGGGGGCTTGCCGCTTCGTGCGCGAGTGCCTGTGCGACTGGGGCCGGCGGACCGTCGAATGACCTAACACGGCCTTTATGGAGCCCGGCCCGGGCTGGTGGGTGCGGACCGTCAACTGACTGTTGTTGCGGTGTGTGGCGCGCGGCCAGAGTGAGAGCGGATCGAGGGCGTACGGCCCATGCGGTCCCTCGATGCGACCCGCCTTCTTTCGTCACCTGTTCAATCGGTGATATAGCCTGCCACTCGCCCATGTGACGTGCACATGTGTCGCACCATCAGGTGCACACCTACTTCTTGGATGGGGAACATGAAACGACTTCTGACTGTCCTCGCGGCCGGTGTGCCGCTGGCCGCTGCGACGGCGGCGCGGCACGCGTGCTACGGCAGGCTCACCGAGCGCATCCGCTTCGATGACATGACCGAAGAGGCGGAGGCCGGGCAGAGCGGCGGGGAGAACGGCTCGTGCAACCCCGAAGGCTCGTGGAAGTACTACTCGTGCCTGGCTCTCGACCTGTAGAACCGAACGGGAAGAGACCGCGCTTCTCGAGCAGTTCGAGGCGGACGTCGGCTACGCCGGTCTCAATCAACGGCTCGTGTCGCTCCTCGGCCTCTCCGACCTGCTGAATCGCAGCCACCGAGGCGCCCTGCGCGTCGCGGTGGCTACGCAAAGCGGCCCGCCTCCTTACCGTCTCCTGGCGTCCACTGCGGCGCCTCACCTTTGACAGCCACTCCTCGTGCTTCCGGTGGACGACAGTATTCAGGGGCAACACACCCGCCGACATATGTCTCGCTGCTTCCACGTCAATGGCCACACGTGTGAAACGTATGTGTCATGTGAAGCAGTGGCACTCAGATGCACTCGGGTTGTCGTCATCTCGGCGATCGGGGGTATGGCCGTTCGAGGACTCCGGGCCGCCCCTGGAGCCGTGCGAGGCGCTCGGCGGGTGCCTGAGGATGCTGGGGGTGCCCAGGAACGACCTGGTACACCTACACGCCGAAACCGATCCCCAGCCAGCCGACCAAGCATCGCTGCGTGGGCGGTCCAGACGGCCGGACAGATGCCGCACGAGCCTGTGCTGTGAGGTCACGAGTGATGCGCCTGGTGTCTGCATGCTCGTCAGCCGCTCCCAGCCGCGGGGCTCTGGCAGAGCGGCGTGCCCACGCAGCGGCCTGGGCCTCGCACCGCCCCTCACCGGTCGCTCGGATCGTCACTCGCCTGACCGAGGCCGGACTGCACGCCAGCGGTGGCAAGGTCGCAGACGCGCGTGGGGCAGGTACCCGGCGCCATCATCACCCCGCACGTCCGGATCGGCCGCGCCCGTCACCATTGGCCGCAACATCGCGGCGGCGAACCGGGCCGCGTTCCTAGCCGTTGTGGTGCGGGGGCGCACCGCGGTGCGCCGAGCTCCGCCCCACGCGCCCTTCCCCACAGGTTCACCGGCCCCGCACGCTGAAGGACGCACGGCGGAAAGGAGCCGGGCGCGGCGTACCGGCCCGGACCGGTCCGCGCAGAGAGGACGTCATGGAACAGGTAGCGGATCAGGGGCCTTCCGTGCAAGAGGTCGGAGCGTGGTACGATCTCTTGGGGGGTCTGTACAGCCTGACGATGGGCGACAGCATGCACCTGGGCATGTGGGACGACGGGGTGCGCCCGAAGCCCGGGCGGACGCTGTTGGCGGACGAGGCGTGGCAGGAGTTGACAGAGGCGCAGGACCGGTGGACCGACGAACTGATCGACGAGCTCACCCTCGGGCCCGGGCAACGGGCGCTGGACGTGGGCTGCGGCACCGGACGGCCCACGGTGCGTCTGGCCGACGTCTCCGGCGGGCATGTCGTCGGTATCACCGCCAGCAGCGCCCAGGTCGAGCAGGCCCGTGCCCGCGCCGACCGCGCCGGCGTCGCCGACCGCACCGAGTTCCTGCAGGCCGACGCGATGAACCTGCCGTTCGAGGACGCGTCGTTCGACGCCGTGTGGGCGATCGAGTCGTTCGCGCACTTCGCCAACCGCCCCCGCGCTCTGCACGAGGCCAGGCGCGTCCTGCGCCCCGGTGGCCGGCTCGTCCTCGCGGACTGCTTCGAACACGTCCCGTTCACCGACCAGGACGTGGCGCTGTTCCGCGCAGGCTTCGCGCTCGCTCGCCTACCCGGCTCTCTCGACGACTACCCGGCCCTCGCCCGGCAGGCCGGCTTCACCATCGACCGCGTACGTGACAGGACCGGCGATTTCACACCCACCTACGACCTGATCCCCCAGATCTTCGCAGCACGTCGCCAGCAGGTCGAGGAACTCCTGGGCACCGACATCGCCACGCAACTGGACTCGGCCTATCCGCTGATCCTCGGTCTGTGCCGGGACAAAATGGGCTACGTCATGGTTCGTGCCGGCAAACCTGCCCCGTGATCACCACGCTCGCCGCCCACCTGTCCTGGCGGCAGACCATACATCCTGCTCGCTCTGGTCCTAACCGTCGTCACCGCCCCCGCGCACCCACTTGCTTTCAACGCCCCTTGGCCCGGCGTCTCTCCGGCATCCGTCGCCGGACAGGCCCTCGGCCGTACCCTGTACGCCACCCTCGCCCGCCACACTGCCATCCGGGCGCGCACTACCGTGCCGATCGCTCTCGGCGGCCCCACCACGGCCGTGCTCGCGCTGACCCCAGCCCGTACATGCTGCTCGTCGTCCTGTCGGTGACGGCCGGGATGGTCCGCGGCAACTTCACCCTGCTACGGGCCACCGCGATCACCAACCGGTGGGGCGCCGCCCGCTACCGATGACTGTCCGGCCTCCAGACCGCGCCCACGACAACTGTGTCCGCCTTCGCTCCGTACGCCGGTGCCGCCCTTACCGCGCCGCTGGGCGGATACCCACAGCTTCTTGGGGCGGGGCCTGCTGACGCGAGCGGTGTGCGGGCGGACGAGGCACGGCCGGCGGAGGTACCGTCGGTGGTGCTGATACAGCCGACGACGCTGTGCAATCTCAACTGCTCCTACTGCTATCTACCGGACCGAAAGGTGTCGCGGCGCATGAGCGTGGGGGTCGCCCAGGCGGTGGCGACCGGGGTCCGGGAATGGGCCGGGAAGCACCCGGCAGCGGTGGTGTGGCACCGCGGTGAGCCGCTTACCATGGGCCCGGCGTATTTCCGTTCTCTGATGGCACCGTTCGGGCCGGGCGACGGCCACGCGGTGACGCATGCGGTGCAGACCAACGCCACGCTCATCGACGAGGCGTGGTGCGAGGTGTTCTCAACGGTCCCGGTCCGGGCGGCGGTGAGTGTCGACGGCCCGGGTGAGGCGAACGCCGCACGGGCGGACTGGGCGGGACACCCGAGTCTGGAGCGGGTCGTGAGCGCGATCGGGATGCTGCGCCGGGCCGGGATCGATTTCAACGTGATCGCGGTGGTGGCCGACGTGGCTCCGGGGGCGGCCACCGCTCTGTACCGGTTCGCCTGTGAGCTGGGCCGCGACAGCCTGGGGGTGAACCTGGCCGAGAAGAAGGGCGTGTACGGGGGTGGACAGGAGCCGGAGGGCAGGGTCGTCGGGTTCTGTCCTGGACACCCCGCTCGCCGTCCTGGCGGCCCGCGCGCACGAAGTGCCCTGGGTCGCCGAAGCCCTCGCGGGCGTGACCAGCTGCCGCAAGAACTGCGATCACTTCGCTTACCGCCGCGGCGGCCAGGCGGCCAACAAGTACTTCGAGACCGGCTGCCTGGACAGTACCGAGACCACGTACTGCCGTACCAGCAAGATCAACCTGATGGAAGGAATTCTGCGTCATGCCGAACGTGCCTGTGTCTGACAAGGCCATGGAGAGCACCGTCCCGCTCGCCGAGCGGATCGAAGCCTGTAGGGGTCCGCTCTCCCGGGCCGCGGCTCAGGCCGGTGAACGCCACGAGACCGCCGCCATCTTCGGCTGGGATTACGGCGTGCCCGGCTTCGACAAGACCGGCGGAGCTGTCTGAACCGACTCCACCACGGTGGTGCCGCCTCCGCAGGAGAGCTGGTGGCGCGGCCTATCTGGTTCATCGCCTGCGTACGCGACGCATGCGAGCGCGGGGATGGGCCTTGGACACTGGCCCGAAGTTCAGCCGATCGATATCTCCTTCACGTGGCTGTCATTACTTTCCTGGTGCGCCCGCGTGTCGCACACTTTGTGTTTGTTTCAGTTGGCCACTGAGCGCCTGGTTGGCCAATTGAGCATGCCCATCCCGTGACATGAGCCGACTGTGGCCGCAGCGCCGACTGGCTTCGTTCACGTCCAGCGCCAGCACTTATGCACGGGTTCCGGAGGCAGTTGGTGATCAACCCCGCCACAAATGTTGACGAGAAACGACGTCATTTTCCGGTGTCACTGCTCGCGTTGCGTGAACTATTCACTATGACGTGACGAGGAACGTCCGTAGGGTTCGCGCATGGCAGACGAGAGTGAGCGGGACGTTCAAGCGGCCATTGAGGCGGAGATGCGGCTTCTCGACCCTGACGTGCGTGCTGCGCCGACCCTGGTCTCGGAGCTCCTGGACCCGGAGTTCCTCGAGATCGGAGCGTCGGGGCGGCGCTGGGACGCGACGTCGATTCTCACGGTGACAAGTGACGGTTCGGTGGTCCCCGAAGCTCCGGTCAAGGTCAGCGAGATGTCAGGGGCAGTGCTTGCTCCCGGCATCGTTCATCTGACGTACTTCGCTGACCACAACGGGCGCCGAGCATGGCGGAGCTCCGTGTGGCGTCTGACGGAAGTGGGCTGGCGCATGTACTTCCACCAGGGCACTTTGACGAACTGAGCGGTCGGTGGCCGCCGAGGCTGAGCCATTAATGTCAGCTGGCCTTGACGGGTTCCTCCGCGCGCGCCGGGTGCTGGCGGGGCGGTAGGAGTCGGTGCCGGTCTCGATGATGGTGCCGTTGAAGGTCAGGAGGTCGACGATGGCCGCGCAGAGGCGGGGGTCCGTGAACGTCTTGGTCCACCCGCCGAAGGAT
The DNA here is from genome assembly GCF_040295565.1 of Streptomyces sp. NPDC002785. Lineage (NCBI taxonomy): Bacteria > Bacillati > Actinomycetota > Actinomycetes > Kitasatosporales > Streptomycetaceae > Streptomyces > Streptomyces sp. NPDC002785. The sequence continues at coordinate 11,978 of NZ_JBEOVN010000212.1, forward strand.
TCGTTGGAGGCGATGGCGACGCTGTTCTTCTCCTCGCGCTCGCTCAGGACCTGGAAGAGGAGTTCGGCGCCGTGGCGGTCCAGTTCCATCCCCCTCTTCGGAGGGAATCCCCGCCTTCGGGCGGGGAGGGAATCCGATCCTGAACCCT
>NZ_JBEOVN010000213.1:0-12058 GCF_040295565.1 Streptomyces sp. NPDC002785
GTTGCGGCGGACTGCCAAGATCAACTATAGCGCACGCGGGCCGTTGGCCGGCTCCGGCCGGCGCGCGGCGGCTACTGCTGGGATTCCAGCCCGGCAACGCCGAGGGCGACTGTGGCGGACCAGCCGGAACGGACAACAGCAGACCGACGCCCGGCCGGCTGCTCCGGCCGGGCCTGCGGCGAAACCGCGCCACGTCCAGGAGCAGCGCGTCCACCGCGTCACCACCTGTCGATGCCTCGCCGCAACCGCGTGCTCACTGGCCAACGGCAGTGCGAGTCCGCCGCCGCGCTACTGCGCGTTGATCGACCGCAGCATGTTCAGGCGGGCCGCCCGCCTGGCCGGCCAGACCGCCGCCAACCCTCCGATCGCCAGGCCGAGCAGCAGGAACAGGCCGAGCCGCGCCCAGGGCAGCACGATCTCGTACTGCGGAAGCGAGCCTCCGGTGAGGCTGCCGCACGCCCAGGCCAGGAAGATCCCCGTGCCGATGCCCAGGGCCGCGCCGAAGAGCGAGATCACCACCGATTCCAGGCGCACCATCTGCTTGACGCCCCTGTTGTCGAGGCCGATCGCGCGCAGCAGCCCGATCTCCCGGGTCCGCTCGAAGACCGACATGGCCATGGTGTTGATGACGCCGAGCACTCCGATGACGACGGCCATGCCGAGCAGGCCGTACATCATGTTGAGCATTGCGTCGATCTCGCCGGACTCCGCCTTCGTCAACTGCTCCTGGTTCTGCACCTGGAGGAGCGGACTGTTGCCGAGGGCCTTGCGGATGTCCTGGTCGAGGCCGCTCGTGTTCCGGTCGGAGGCGGCCTTGACCAGAATGCTGTCGAGCTTCCCGCCGTCTGCGTACGGCAGGACATCGTCCATGGTGCCCACGGCGTCGTCGACGGCGCGGGTCTGCTGGTAGATGCCGACGACGGTCAGCTTCTTCTTGTGGCCGAAGCTCAGCGTGCCTTGGAAGGTGTCGCCCTTCGACAGGCCGGTGACCTTGGCCAGCTTGTCGGAGAGCGCGACCTTGCCGGGGCCGATGTCCGCGAGCGAGCCGCTGCTGAATTTCAGCTGGGAGACCCTGCCGAGCCGCTGCGGGTCCGCGCCGGTGAGCGAGGCGAACTCACCCCGCGCACCCAGGGCCGAGGAGGCGACGTCCGCCGTCGCCGCGACGCCTGGGACCTTGGCGACCTTCGCGCCGAGTGCGGGCTCGATGCCGTCGAAGCCGGCGTTGGACACCTTGTAGTCCGCGGTCAGGCCCCGCACTGCCGCATCCTTGAGAGCGGCGTTCATAGAGCTGCCGGTCACGCTCAGGCCCGTGATCAGGGTGAGCCCGATCATCAGGGCGGAGGCCGTGGCGGCGGTGCGGCGCGGGTTGCGCAGCGCGTTCTCCTTGGCGAGCTTGCCGCTGACGCCGAAGAGCCGGGTGGTGACCGCCCCCGCGAGCCGGATCAGCGGCCGGGACAGCAGTGGTGCGATCACGATCATGCCGGTCAACACAAGCACCGAGCCGAGTCCGGCGGTTTCGAGGTTGGCGTCGGCTCCGTCCTTCTGCGTGGAGACGTACAGCATGATGAGGACACCAGCGCCGGTGAGCAGCCCGCCGAGGCTGTTGCGGAGCACCATGCTGCGCTGCGGCGGCGTCTGGTCGACGGTGGTCAGTGCCTCTATCGGCGCGACCTTCGCGGCCTTGCGGGACGGCAGCCAGGCGGCGAGCACGGTGACGCCGACGCCGACCACGAGGGACCAGACGAACGCGCCCGTGGAGATGACCAGGGGGCCGTCCGGCAGACCCGCGCCGCTCGCGTTGAGGAGCGGCCTCATGCCGGTCGCGATACCGAGCCCGAGCGCGAATCCGGCCGCGGAGGCAACGAGTCCGAGAAGCCCGGCCTCGATGAGGACCACGCGGACGACCTGGCGGCGCGAGGCCCCTACGGCCCGCAGCAGCGCGGTCTCACGGCTGCGCTGAGCGATCAGCATGGTGAAGGTGTTGGCGATGATGAAGGCGCCGACGAACAGTGCGATCCCCGCGAAGGCCAGGAGCATCCGGGTGAGCCCCTTGGTGTTCTCGGCGATCTGCTCCGCCTGCTCGTCCGCGAGCTGAGCTCCGCTGGTGGCCTTGATGCCCTCGGCGGGCAGCAGTTCGCGGATCTTGCCGGCGAGCTCCTGATTGTCGGTGCCGGGTGCGGAGCCGACGGCCAGCTCGTCGAACTGGCCTGCCCGCAGGAAGAGCTGCTGTGCGGTCCTGGTGTCGAAGAGCGCAAGGCTGCCGCCCGCGGTCACGCGCGGGTCGTCGGTGTCGACGGTGCCGACCAGCTTTTTGGTGAGTGCGGGGCCCTCGGTGGCGAAGCGGACGAAGTCACCGATGTCGTAGCCGGCCTTCTCGGCGGTACGGCGGTCCAGAGCTATCTCTCCGCTGGTGGCGGGGCCGCGTCCGGAGCTGACGGGGAAACGGCTGTCCCGGTCCGTGTGCCGCGTGTCCGGTGAATAGTTGGTCGCCAGATTCTGCCAGCTGTTGTCCGCGTTCAGCGGCCGGCCGTCCTTGGCGGCCAGGGTGGCGGTGCCGTTGACAGTGGGGCGCACGGACGTGACACCGGGCACGGCATGGACCTTGTCGGCGAGATCACTGGTGAGTGCCGTGAACCGGCGGTCGTCCGCCGCGCTGTCCGGGTTCCGCTGGGACTCGGCCTGTACGGATACGGCGACGTCCTTGAGGTTCTTGGCGGAGGCGCCGCGAAGGGCCTGGGCGACGGTGTCGCCGAAGACGAACGTGCCGGAGACGAAGGCGACGCCAAGCGTGATCGCGAGGGCGGTCATGACCAATCGGGCTTTGTGCGCAAAGACGTTGCGCAGGGCTGTACGCAGCATGGTGGTGGTCCCACTTCTGGGGTGCGTGGCGGAAGTCCGGGCGGGGAGCGGGCAATCGGGTCAGCTCGTGCGGGCCTTGGCGTCGAACTGCCTCATCCGGTCCAGGACGCCCTCGGCGGTCGGTGCGAGCAGCTCGTCGGTGAGCCGGCCGTCGGCGAGGAAGACCACGCGGTCGGCGTAGGCGGCGGCCGCCGGGTCGTGGGTGACCATCACGATGGTCTGGCCCAACTCCCCTACAGAATCCCGCAGGAAGCCCAGGATCTCGGAGCTGGAGCGGGAGTCCAGGTTGCCGGTCGGCTCGTCCGCGAAGATGATCTCCGGCCTGGACGCGAGGGCGCGGGCCACGGCAACACGCTGTTGCTGGCCGCCGGACAGCTGAGCGGGGCGGTGGCTCAGTCGTCCGGAGAGGCCGACGGTCGCCACGACCGTGTCGAGCCACTGCTGGTCCGGCCTGCGGCCCGCGATGGCCATCGGCAGCGTGATGTTCTCCAGGGCCGTCAGCGTGGGGAGCAGGTTGAAGGCTTGGAAGACGAAACCGACGCTGTCCCGGCGCAGCCGGGTGAGCTGTCGGTCGTTCAGGCTGGACAGCTCGGTGTCACCGATCCGTGCGGAGCCTGCGGAGACCGAGTCGAGACCCGCCATGCAGTGCATCAGAGTCGACTTGCCGGAGCCGGACGGCCCCATGATCGCGGTGAACCGGCCACGTTCGAACTCCAACGAGACCGAGTCCAGGGCGACGATCCGGGTCTCGCCCTGGCCGTAGACCTTGCTCAGCCCGGTGGCCCGGGCGGCGGCAGAACCCGTGGCGGAGTGGGCGGGCACGGGGGCGGCTGCCTGCATTGACATGTCAGCTCCGGAAGTACGAGGGAGAGGTTGTGCGACTGCCTCTCATCCTCGATGCGCCGTACTGCCGAACCGTCGGCCTCAGGACGTGAATGAGGCGTCTGTCGAAGGTCAGGGACGGGGCGCACGTAGTCCTCGGGGCGGAGCGCCGTATCTGCCCTACGGCAGAGACAATGTGCGGGGCCTCTCAGGACAGCAGCCCCGTCCGGTACGCCAGTACCGCCGCCTGGACCCGGCTGTCCGTGCCCGTCTTTTCCAGGATGGCGCTGACGTGGGTCTTCACCGTGCCCACGCCGATGCCCAGATGACGGCCGATCTCCGCGTTGGCGAGGCCCCGGCCCAGCAGTGCGAGGACGTCGCGCTCTCGGCCGGTGAGCGCCGCCAGTCGCTGTTCGGGGGCGGAACCGGACGCCGGTGTTGACGCCTCCCCGTGGCCCGGCGTACCGGCACTGCCGTTGAGCATGCGCTCGATGACGGTGCCGGTGACTCCGGGTGAGAGGACCGCGTCGCCCGCGGAGGCGGCCCGTACGGCGCTGATCAGCTCCTGCGGGCCCTCGTCCTTGAGTAGAAAGCCGGTGGCGCCGGACCGCAGCGCCCGCGTCACGTTCTCCTCGTCGCCGAACGTGGTGAGCATGACGACCTGCGGCCGGGGGTGGAGGGCGAGGAGCCGCTCGATCGCAGCGAGCCCGTCGAGCACGGGCATCCGGATATCGATCAGCGCCACGTCGGGACGGGTCTCGCGGGCGACCCGCACGGCCTCCTCGCCGTTCCTCGCCTCGCCGACCACCTCGATGCCCTCGGCATGGCGCAGGATCAGCCGGACGCCGTGCCGGATCAGCTCCTCGTCGTCGGCGAGCAGAACCCGGATCGGGCGGCGGTCGGAAGCGTGAAACTCGGTCATGGGGACTCCCACGGGGGCGTCTGCGACACCACCGGTACGGTGAAGCGGTCGACTGCGGCCAACTTGTCGCCACGGAAGCAGTACCGGGTGACCCTGAGGTGACCGGGGCCCTCCTCGGCGCCTGCGGCAGCGGAGTTCCCGGGGCCGGCGCCCTCGGCCGGCGCCGTGAAGTACTCGACCGGCACCATCGGATACATGCAGCTCGTCACGGACTCCGGGCGAGCCGGCTCCCGACCCGTCGCCGCCGCGCGTACCGATGGGTCGTCCCCGTACACGGCCTCCTCCACCTTCTTGCGGGACATCCCGATCCGGGGCTGCTCGGGATCGCGCTGGTCGGGTTCCGGGAACGCCTGGGCGACCAGGAAGAGGCCGCACATCATCATCACGCCCACGCCCGCGAGGCCGAGGAACCCGGTAAGGGCACTCACGGCACGGCGTTGGACACCGGCGGGTGAGTGATCGGAGCTCGGCTCGGACGGCGGTTCACGCGGCGGGGCGCCCGCGGTGGCGAGGCTCGCTCCCGGGTCCGGCTGTGCCGGGATCCGTGCTGCCACCGCGAAGCCTCCGGCCGGCGTCGGGCCCGCCTCCAGGGTGCCGCCGAGCAGTGCCACCCGTTCCCGCAGCCCGACGAGGCCACGTCCCGAGCCCAGGCCGGTCGCCGCTTCCGGGGCCACGGGCGGAAGCCCGTTGCGTACGAGCACCTCTGCATGGTCGTCGGTGTGCGTGACCACCACGGTGACACGGGCTCCGGCGGCGTACCGGTGCACGTTGGTCAGCGACTCGCGCACCACACGGTGCACCGCACGCCGCACCTGGGCCGCGCGGTCGTTCAGGTCGGGGCCGTCCCAGGTGAGATCGACGGGTATGCCGCCGCTGCGCGACTCCTCGGCCAGCGCCTCGATATCGGATCGGGTACCCGTGGTGTCGGTCAGGGCGTCGGTCCCGGTGTCCCGCTCCAACGGGCCCAGGACACCGAGCACTTGACGCAGCTCCCGCATTGCGTCTCCGGTGGCCCGGCGCACCAGGGCCGCCTCGTCGCGCAGTTCGGGCGACTCCTTCTCCAGTGCCATCTCCAGGCCGCCCGTGTGCAGCGAGATCAGGCTGAGCCGGTGGCCGACCAGGTCGTGCATCTCAGCGGCGATCCGGGACCGCTCATGTATCCGGGACTCGCTGTCCGCGAGCCGGCGGGCCGCCTCCGCGGCGGCGGCCCGTTCCCGAAGCGCCCGCAGCAGCCGGTCCTCCTGTCCACCCGAGATGCCGAGAAGTCCCGGCACCATCAGCGTGGTGGCGGCGAGTACGGCGCCGAGCGCGAGCCCGAACCCATGGCTGCCGAGCCCGATGCCCGGGGCGAAGGCGGCGCCGGCCAGCGTCGCCAGAACGGTCGAGGCGAGCAGTACAGCGCTCCGGCGCCGGGGGACCACCAGGTGCTTGGCCGTGGTGTACGCGGTCACGGCGGCCGGCAGCCCGGCGGGGGGCAGCAGGCCCACGACGGCGGAGACGCCCAGCAGGCTCATCGTGGGGAAGCGGCGGCGGACGGCGAGCAGGGCGAGGGCGACGGCACCGAGGAGGAACTGAATCCCGCCGCACGGGTCGCCCAGGATCAGCTGGGTGAGGAGCATCAGCAACGCGCCGCCGGTCACTTCCGCGAGCGCGCGCCACAGTCCTCGGCCCTGTTCGCCAGGGGCCGTGAACGGGTTTCGGGAGGTGGGGGCCATCGGTCAATTGTCCGGGGCAGTGGTGCGTGTCTGCTGCAACCTGAGGATGAGGTGCTGCTCCGTCGAAAGCCAGAGGCTTGAAGGACAAGCGAGTCCTGACGCTGGTCAAAGCCTTCCTCAAAGCCGGAGTCCTCACAGAACTCGGCGAGAAAAAGGAAACACTGACCGGCACCCCGCAAGGCGGCATCCTCTCCCCGCTGCTGGCGAACATCGCCCTGTCGGCGCTCGACGAGCATCTGCACGGGCCATGGGAACCAGGTGGGGCGATGGCCACCGAAGGCAAACGCGCCTACCGGCGCCGCAAAGGTCAACCCACGTGGCGGGCTCGGTCGGCCGGTTCGCCTCGGTGCGGAGCGAGGGCCGGGTGCTCCGCCCGTGGGATGGCGGCGACGAGGGCCGCCTCGCGTACATCCGCGTTGTCGTGGCCGAGGAGAGGCTGGACGGCGGAGTAGATCGCTGGGCGCAGGTACCGAAACGTCCGACCGTTGCCGAACCGTCCCGGCGCGGCCTTGACGGCCCACCGCCCGGCCCGTACGCGTTCTGGACGGACGCGACCCCGAACGGCTTCGCGGGCCAGGTCAGGCGGTTGTCCCAGCCGCTGTCGAGGCCGGTGATCGCCCCGGCGGCGGAGTCACATGACGTCACCGCGACGCCCCTCGTGGCGCCACATGGCGCCATGAGATGCCACATGGCGCCACAATGACTTGCAATGGCGCCAGAGTGGTGCCACTATGACTCCCATGGACCTGACCCCCTACATCGATCACCTCCGCAGTGAGCTCGCGGTCGCCGCGAGCGCCGGCGGGGATGAAGCGCACGCCCTGGCCGAGCGGCTGACCGCACCCCTGGAGTCGGCCGCCCGGCTGACCCTCCTGAACGCACTCTCCGCCGCCTCGGACGAGATCACCCGCGAACTGGCCCCCGGCTCGGTGGACGTGCGACTGCGGGGCCTCGACCCCGAGTTCGTGGTGACGGCGCCGCCCGCGCCGGAGGCCCCCGACGAGGCCGCATCCCACGTGGCACCACCGACGGCGCCACCCATGGCACCCACGGCACCACCCGTAGCGGACGGCGACGAAGGCGCCATGGCCCGCATCAACTTCCGGCTCCCGGCGCCCCTCAAGGCCCGGGTGGAGGAGGCGGCCGGCCGGGAGGGCCTGTCCGTCAACGCCTGGCTCGTACGGGCGGTGGCCATCGCCCTCGAGCCGGGCGGCGGACCGGCCCAGCCGGCAGCCCGCGCCCCGCGCCACGGCCAGAGCTACCGGGGCTGGGTCCGATAGCCGGAGCCCCGGCATTCACATCACACACCGCCACCCACCTGCGCAAACACACTTCAGAGTCAAGAGGACGGGACAGTCATGCCTTCTTACGAAACCCCCGAACCCATCACCGCGGTCCTCGAGTTCGAGGTCGGCGACGTGCGGATCACCGCGAGCAAGCGCCAGGACACGGTCGTCGAGGTCCTGCCGAGCAACGGCGCCGACGAGGCCGACGTCCGGGCCGTGCAGCAGACGAAGGTCACGTACGCCAACGGCACCCTGACCGTCAAGGGGCCCAAGAAGCGCTCCCTGTTCGGTAAGAGCGGGTCGATCGACGTGACCGTCGACCTTCCCGCCGGCTCGCACATCCGTGGCACCTCCCCGATGGGTGACTACGTCTGCGACGGGCCGCTCGGAGAATGCCGCGTCAAGACCTCGCTCGGCGACATCCGCCTCGCCGAGGCGGGTGCCACGAACCTGCGCACCGACCACGGCGACATCCGCGTCGACCGGGCGGTGGGCGACGCCGAGATCCACGGATCGGGCCGGGTCGACATCGGCGAGATCTCGGGAGCCGCGACCGTCAAGAACGGCAACGGCGAGACCATGATCGGTGAGATCACCGGCGATCTGAAGGCCAACGCCGCCAACGGCCGCATCACGGTCGGCGTCGCGCACGCATCGGTCGAGGTCAAGTCCGCCAACGGTGCCATCAGCGTCAAGCAGGTGGCGCGGGGCGTGATCGACCTCCACACCGCCATCGGCGACGTGGAAATCGGCATCCGCGAGTCCACCGCCGCCTGGCTGGACGTCAACTCCAAGGTCGGCACGGTCCGCAACACGCTCGGTGCCACCGAAGGCCCCAGCACCTCCGACGAGACCGTCGAGATCCATGCCCGTACCAGCGTCGGCGACATCGTGATCCGTCGCGCCTGACCTCCCCGCAAGGAGATGTGAACCAATGACCGCGATACCCACCGCCAGGGCCACCACGACCTCGCCGGCGATTTCCGCCCTCGGGCTCCGCAAGTCGTACGGCGACAAGGTTGTCCTGGACGGCATCGACCTGAGCATCCCCGAGGGAACGGTCTTCGCCCTCCTGGGCCCCAACGGGGCCGGCAAGACCACCACCGTCCAGATCCTGTCCACGCTCATCGCCGCCGACGGCGGCCAGGCCCAGGTCGCCGGCCACGACCTCGACGACCGGCCCGACGGTGTACGCGCCGCCATCGGTGTCACCGGCCAGTTCGCCGCCGTGGACAACCTGCTGACCGCCGAGGAGAACCTGCTCCTGATGGCGGACCTCCAGCACCTTCCCCGGCGCGAGGGACGCCGCCGGGCGGCCGGGCTCCTGGAGCGGTTCGAACTCTCCGAGGCCGCCCGCAAGCCGGTCTCCACCTTCTCCGGCGGCATGCGCCGCAAGCTCGATCTGGCGATGACACTGGTCGGCGACCCGCGGATCATCTTCCTCGACGAGCCGACCACGGGCCTCGATCCCCGCAGCCGTCGCACCATGTGGGAGATCATCCGCGGGCTCGTCGCCGACGGTGTCACCATCTTCCTCACGACGCAGTACCTGGAGGAGGCCGACCAGCTCGCCGATCGCATCGCCGTCCTCGACAAGGGCAGGCTGGTCGCCGAGGGCACCGCGGACGAGCTCAAGCGCCTCATCCCGGGCGGCCACATCCGACTGCGCTTCTCGGACATCGCCGAACTCGACACCGCCGCACGCCACTTCGGCGCGGCGGCACGCGATCTGGAGGAGCTCACGCTCCGCATCCCCAGCGACGGCGGCATCCCGACCCTGCGGGCCGTACTCGACGTCCTGGACGGCGCGGCGGTGCGGGCCGAGTCGCTGACCGTGCACACACCCGACCTCGACGACGTCTTCTTGACCCTCACCGGCCACGGCACGCCCAACACCACCACGGAGATGGCCCGATGAGCACCCTCACGTACGCCGTCAGCGACTCCATGACCATGCTGCGGCGCAACCTCAAGCACGCCTTGCGCTATCCCGCGATGACCTTCTCCGTCGTCGCCATGCCGGTGATGATGCTGCTGCTGTTCAACTACGCCTTCGGCGGCGCCCTCGGCGCCGGAATCTCCGGCGCCCCCACCGGCGGCGGCGAGTACATCGACTATGTCGCGCCCGGCATCATCCTGATGACCGCGACCGCCGGGGCGGTCATGACGGCTGTCGGCGTCTGCGTCGACATGACCGAGGGCATCGTCAACCGGTTCCGTACGATGTCGATCTCTCGCGCCGCGTTCCTGACCGGGCACGTCGTCGGCAGCGTCATCCAGACCCTGGTCGCCGTCGCCCTGGTGATCGGCGTCGCGCTCGCCATCGGCTTCCGCCCCGACGCCTCCCCCGTCGAGTGGATCGCCGCGGTCGGCCTGCTGACCCTGCTCGCCCTCGCGCTGACCTGGCTGTCGGCAGGTGTCGGCCTGGTGGCCAAGACCCCGGAGTCGGCGAGCAACATGCCGCTGCCGCTGACCTTCCTGCCTTTCCTGGGCAGCGCCATCGTGCCGACCGACTCGATGCCCACCGGGCTGCGTTGGTTCGCCGAGTACCAGCCGTTCACGCCGTTCGTCGAGACCCTGCGCGGCCTGCTCATGGGCACCGAGATCGGCAACAGCGGGTACATCGCGCTCGCCTGGTGCGCCGGCCTCACCCTTGTCGGTTACTTCTGGGCGCGGTCCGCCTTCGGCCGTACCGCCAAGCGGTAAGTACCGCTCCCCTCAAGCCACTCCGCATCACTGCACCACACGTCACAGTTCACCGCACGTCACTCTCCACGGAGGACACCATGCAGCACGAATTATCGCCCCGGCCCCAGACCACCGAGCCCGTCACGCTCCCCACGGAGCGCGCCGCCGGCTGCCCCTTCGACCCGCCCGCCGGACTGGCGAAACTGCGCGAGCAGAAGCCGCTGACCCGGATGACGTACCCCGACGGGCACATCGGCTGGCTGGCCACCGGCTACTCCACGGTCCGCGCGATCATGGGCGACCCTCGCTTCAGCTCGCGGTACGAGCTGATGCACTACCCCTTCCCCGGCGGGCCCGACGGCCCGCTGCCTCCCGCGCCCGTCGGTGACATGACCGGGGTGGACGCGCCCGAGCACACCCGCTTCCGGCGGCTGCTCATGGGCAAGTTCACGGTCCGCCGGATGCGGCAGCTCTCCGCGCGCGTCGAGGAGATCACCGCCGAGCACCTGGACGCACTGGCGCGCGGGGGGCCGGGCACCGACCTGGTCGAGGCGTTCGCCCGGCCCCTCCCCGCGCTGATGATCTGCGAGCTGCTCGGTGTGCCCTACGAGGACCGCGAGCGCTTCCAGAGCCACGCCCACACGATCATGACCATGGACGCGACGCCCGAGGACCAGTACGCGGCCTTGGCCGGGCTCCAGGAGTACATGGCGGAACTGGTCGCCGCCAAGCGCGCCGAGCCCTCCGACGACCTGCTCGGCGACCTGGCCCGGGACTCCGGCCTCACCGACGAGGAGCTGATCGGCGTCGGCGGGTTCCTGCTCGCCGCCGGGCTCGACACCACCGCCAACATGATCGCCCACGGTACGTTCGCGCTGCTCGCCAACCCGGCCCAGGCCGAGGCCCTGCGCACGGACCCGGAGCTCGCGCCCCAGGCCGTCGAGGAGCTGATGCGGTACCTGACCATCGCCCACACCGGCGTAAAGGCCGCGCTGGAGGACGTGGAGTTGGAGGGCCAGGTGATCAAGGCGGGCGAGAGCGTCACCATCTCGTTCGAGGCCGCCAACCGGGACCCGGAGAGGTTCCCCGACCCGGACGTCCTCGACCTGCACCGCAAGGCCACGGGACACCTGGGCTTCGGCCACGGCATCCACCAGTGCCTGGGCCAGCAGCTGGCCCGCGTCGAACTGACGGTGGCCCTGCCCGCGCTCCTCGACAGGTTCCCCACGCTGCGCCTCGCCGTGCCGGCCGAGGAGGTGCCGCTGCGCACGAACATGAACATCTACGGCGTGCACCGGCTGCCGGTCACCTGGGACGAGGACTGATCCCATGGACGTCCACGTCGACCGCGACCGCTGCCTCGGCTCCGGCATGTGCGCCCTGACCGCTCCCTCGGTCTTCGACCAGGACCAGGACGAGGGTCTCGTCGTCCTCCTGACCGCCCGACCGCCGCAGGACCAGCACACGGCAGTCCGCCTCGCCACCGGCGTCTGCCCGGCCGCGGCCATCACCGTCACCGAGCGCGGATCCTCCACCACCTCGTAGCGCGGCCCACTCCACGAGCGTGCCTCCGAGCTCGGTCACACCGCGAAGAGCAACCGCCCTTCGCGTGATCATTTCTCTTGTCGCCGGTGCGGCCTCGCTGGGCCGGCCGACCACGTCGCCGGGGTCAACGTGCGCAACCGCGCACGCTCGGCGTGGGTATTCGTCAACATGCCCGATCCGCTCCCGGCCCGGGCCGGGAGCGGTAGATGTGACCCGTGACC
>NZ_JBEOVN010000214.1:0-11722 GCF_040295565.1 Streptomyces sp. NPDC002785
AGGGAGCGGATCAGCGAGAGTCGCAGGGCGTCGGGAGCCCGCTCCCTGTCGTGGGGGAGGTCGTAAGCCCGCGCAGGGTGTAGTCGACGATCGCGTCCGCGTACGCGTGGGTGAGCGGGAGGGTGCGCAGCAGCCAACGGTGGGTGAGCGGGCCCACGAGGAGCTCCAGGGCGATCCGCGGGTCGATGTCGGCGCGCACCTGACCCGCCTCCTGGGCGGCACGCAGCCGTGCGACGTACAGCTGGAGCGAAGGATCGAGCAGCTTCTGGACGAACTCGGCGCCGAGCTGCGGATCGACGATCCCCTCGGCGGCCAGTGCCCTGGTCGGCGCCTCGAAGGCGGGGTCGGTCAGCTCGTCGACGGTGGCCCGCAGAACGACTTTGAGGTCGGCCGCGAGATCGCCGGTGTCCGGGAGCCCCCGCACGTCACCCGCGCCGTTCTCCTCGGCCGCTCGGTCACCGAGAGCGACGAAGGCCTCCAGGAGGACGGCCGCCTTGGAGGGCCACCACCGGTAGATCGTCTGTTTCCCGACGCCGGCCCGCGCGGCGATGGCCTCGATGGTGGTCCTGGGATAGCCCACCTCACCGACCAGGCCGAGCACCGCATCGTAGATCGCACGGCGCGAGCGCTCACTGCGACGACTGGAGTCAGGTGGCCGGTTCACTACCATGCCGGTAAATCTAGCAGCGGCACGAGTCGATACGTTTCGTCTCATCACCGTGCGGAATCACCCGATCGGATCACTGCGCGCGAGCCCCGGAAAGCGGACCATGGGCTCACACACACCCGTGCGAAGTCCCCCGACAGGCAACCCCTGCTATTCGTGAGGAGCCCTCATTGCCCACACGTCACCCGGCCCCCGCCCCTCATCAAGGCGTTCCCACCCCTGGCCGACAAGCCACACGCCGCCGTTACCTGATGTGCTCCCCGGCCCACTTCAGGGTGACGTACTCCATCAACCCCTGGATGGATCCCAGCAAGCCCGTGGATCTCCCCCTGGCCCAGACCCAGTGGGAGGACCTGCGCGACCGGTACCGCGCCCTCGGGCACACCGTGGAGCTGCTCACTCCCCGCCCCGAGCTGCCCGACATGGTCTTCGCCGCCAACGGCGCCACCGTCATCGACGGCCGGGTGCTCGGCGCCCGGTTCGCGTACCAGGAGCGGTACGAGGAGGCCTGGGCCCATCGCGAGTGGTTCCGGGACAACGGCTTCACCGAAATCCATGAACCGGCCCACGTCAACGAGGGCGAGGGCGACTTCGCGGTCACCGCTTCGTACATCCTGGCCGGGCGGGGCTTCCGGTCCAGCCCCTTGTCGCACGACGAGGCGCAGGAGTTCTTCGGGCGCCCGGTGATCGGGCTCGATCTGGTCGACCCGCGCTACTACCACCTGGACACGGCCCTGTCCGTACTCGACGACGCGGGCGACGAGATCATGTACTACCCGGGCGCCTTCTCGCCGGGCAGCCGGTCGGTGCTGGCGCGGCTCTTCCCCGACGCGCTGATCGCCGAGGAGGCGGACGCGGCGGCGCTCGGCCTGAACGCGGTGAGCGACGGGCTCCATGTGCTGCTGCCGCAGGCCGCCACGGGGCTCTTCGATCCGTTGCGGGCGCGCGGCTTCGAGCCGGTGCCGATGGATCTGGGCGAACTGCTGAAGGGCGGCGGCAGCGTGAAGTGCTGCACGCAGGAGCTGCGCGGGTAGCCGGGGGCCGGCAGCCGCGTCCGGCAGCCGCCCTCAGCCGCCGGACGGACCCGCGCCGCGCGGCGGCCACTCGTCGCCCCACGCGATGTCCCGGGCCGCCCGGTACAGCTCGCCGTGCCGCTTGGTGACCGTGGCGCGCTGCAGGGCCTCGTCACGGGTGCACAGGTCCAGCAGCACCTGCCCCTTGCGGATCTGCGGCTTGCGGGTGACGCGCGCCCGGACGGGTTCCGTCTCGAAGCGGGTCGCCACGACATAGCTGAACTTCTCGTCCTCGTACGGCAGTGAGCCGCCCTTGACCTGCCGGTGCAGTGAGGAGCGGCTGACCCGGGCCGAGAAGTGGCACCAGTCCGTGCCCGGCTCGATGGGGCAGGCATCGTTGTGCGGGCAGGGCGCGGCGACCTTCAGCCCGGCGGCGATCAGCCGGTCGCGGGCCTCGATGATCCGGGCATAGCCGTCGGGGGTGCCCGGCTCGACGACCACGACCGCCTGTGCGGCGCCCGCCGCGGTGTCGACGAGGCCGGCGCGGGCGTCCGCCGTCAGCTCCTTGAGTACGTAGGAGACGGTGATCAGGTCCGTGGGGGCGAGTTCGAGGCCCGCGCCGATCCGGGCCCGGCGCCACTCGGCGGCGCGCAGGGCGGGGACGCCGGAGATCGCGGCCAGCTCCCGGCCCAGGGCGAGAGCGGGCTCGGCCCAGTCCAGGACGGTCGTCCGCTGCCCCTCCCAGGCCCCTGCCACGGCCCAGCTCGCCGCTCCGGTGCCGCCGCCGATGTCGGTGTGCGTGCCGGGCACCCAGTCCGGGGCGGCCTCCTGGAGCGCGGCGAGCGCGGACCGTACCGCTTCGAAGGTCGCGGGCATCCGGTACGCGGCGTACGCGGCGACGTCGGAGCGGTCGCGGAGCACCGGGGCATCCGTGGGGGTGGTCCCCCGGTAGTTGGAGATGAGCCGGTCGACGGCTTGGGCGGCCTGCTTGGGCGGCAGCCCGTCGAGCAGTCCGGCCAGTGCCGCGCGCAGGGCTTCCGCAGTGGGGAGGGTGGCGTTCACCGACGAATTGTAGGCAAAGGCGGCCGACCCGCTTGCGACCCGGCGCCCGCGGCAAACAGCAGCGCGTACGAACTGCCGCAACGCTTGCGCCAGTTGCTAGGCTGCCCGGCGCGAGGTCGGGATCGCCCATCGAGGGAAACCATGAGACAGAAGATTGTGCGCCTGGTTCTGGTCGGCGGAGTGCTCGTGCTTGCCATGCTTCTTCTGCTGGCCACCTGTGGCAGCGGCGAGAAGAGCTCCGACAAGCCGAAGAAGCAGGTCAGGGCCAGCTCGGCCCCGGTGACACAGCTCACCGTCCCCTCCGTGTTCGCGACGGAGCACGGCTGGGAGCTCATCGGTACCTCGCCCGACTACGCGCTCTCCCGGACGACGGGCAGCCTCGCCTACCTCGCGCGGGTCTCGGACACCAAGTACCAGCTGCGGACCATCGACTCGCAGACCGGGGAGGCCGGCTGGCACGGGGCGAGCTGGCGGCCCCCGTCCCCGCAGCACTTCCCCAGGCTCCTCCCGGTCACCGTGGACGACCACGAGTACTTCGTGACGTGGTCGTACGGGAAGGTCGGCGAGAACGCGCTGACCCCCGCCGACACGATCGTCTCGCTGGACGTCTACAACGTGCAGAACGGCTCCCGGCGGCGCATCGAGGTGCCGTGGAACTCCGTACCCACGGTCACCACCACCGGCCCCGGCATCCTCATCAGCGACGGCCGGACGAACAGCGCGGTGGTCGACCCGGTGACCGGCGGGGTGTCGGAGATCAGCGCCCGCGCGCTCAAGTACCCGAAGGGCTGCACGACCTGCAAGCAGCTCACCGAGGTACGCGGGCTGACGAAGAAGGGCCTGCTGGTCAGCGGGGCCAAGGAATTCTGGGTGCAGGGCGGCTGGTTCAGCCGCAATGTCGCCCCCAAGGGCACCGACCGGCTCAGCGGACTCCCGACATCGGTGATCCCGAACCTGGTGCTGGCGAAGTGGCACCTCGCGAAGGGGGCGAAGCGTGCCACCACCCATGACCTGTGGACGGTGCACGACATGGAGACGGGCAAGCCCCTCGCCTCGGTGGAGTGCAGCAAGCCTGCGATAAAGCCGGGCCAGTACCCGCAGCTCGTCGCCGCGCCCTCGGGCACCTTCCTGGTGGCCGGGCCGCTCGCCTTCGACCTGTTGACGAAGCGCGGGTTCTGCTTCGAGGGGACGGACGGCACGAAGCCGCTGACACTCGCGTCCGTGAACGACGAGGGCATCGCGTACGGCGCGGCGAACGCACGCAACGCGGCCGACGTACTGGCCGGCGGCGGCACCCCCGTCGCGGTGGCGATCAGGAGCGGCACGACGGGCGCCCTGCGCTCGAACCAACGGGTTCCGGGCGCGGTGACGTCGGACGGCGTCGGCCTGTTCCGCTGGACGGACGAGAAGGACCGCCCGCACCTGATCGGCTACCCGAGCGCGCACTAGGCGTACTGCCCGGCCCGGCCCGCCCTGGCCTGCGGAAAGCAGGCGCGTCAGCGGGCGGGCGCGCTGGGGCAGGCCCCAGCTACGACGCCCGCTGCCAGGGCCGGCACAACCCCAGGAAGCAGGCCATCGCGCCCACCCCGGACACCAGCTGCACGACGGCCATCGGAACGGCCGTCCCCTCGCCCGCGATCCCGACGAGCGGCGAGGCGATGGCGCCGATCAGGAACGACGACGTGCCGAGCAGCGCGGAGGCGGACCCGGCGGCGTGCTTCGTACGCATCAGGGCCTGCGCGTTCGTGTTGGGCATCGCGAGCCCCATCGCCGACATCAGCACGAAGAGTCCGGCCGCGACCGGGACCAGGCCCACGTCCCCGAAGACCCCGGACGTCATCAGCAGCAGCGCGGCCGCGGCCAGCACGATGACCGAGAGCCCGAAGCCGAGCGCCTTGTCCAGGCTGATCCGGCCGACCAGGATTTTGCCGTTTATCTGGCCCACGATGATCAGGCCGACCGAGTTGATGCCGAAGAGCAGGCTGAACGTCTGCGGCGAGGCGCCGTAGATCTCCTGCACGACGAACGGCGAGGCACTCACGTACGAGAAGAGGGCGGCGAAGGCGAGGCTGCCCGCGATCATGTAGCCGGTGAAGACCCGGTCGGCGAGCAGCCCGCGCATGGTGCGCAACGCGTCGCCGATGCCGCCGTTGTGCCGGTCCTGCGGTGGCAGGGTCTCGTGCAGCCACTTCCAGACGACCAGGGTGAGCACCACGCCGACGACGGTGAGGACGGCGAAGATCCCCCGCCAGTCGGTGAACCGCAGCACCTGTCCGCCGATCAGCGGCGCGACGATCGGTGCGACGCCGGAGATCAGCATCAGGGTGGAGAAGAACCTGGCCATCTCCACGCCGTCGTACATGTCGCGCACCACGGCACGGGCGATGACGATCCCCGCCGCACCGGCCAGGCCCTGCAGGAGGCGGAAGCCGATGAGGAGTTCCGTGGTGGGGGCGAAGACGCAGATCGCGGTGGCGACAACATAGATGATCATGCCGAGGAGCAGCGGCCTGCGCCTCCCCCACCGGTCGCTCATCGGTCCGACGACGACCTGTCCGAGCGCCATGCCGGCGAGGCAGGCGGTGAGGGTGAGCTGGACGGTCGCGGCGGGGGCGTGCAGGGACTCGGTGACCGCGGGCAGGGCCGGGAGGTACATGTCCATGGAGAGCGGCGGCAGTGCGGTGAGGCCGCCGAGGACGAGGGTGACAAGGAGTCCGGTGCGCCGGGCCGCGTCGGTGACGGCCGGATTTCCGGGAGGTGTGCCGGTGGCCGCGGACTCCGCGGCCCCGGTCCCGGTGGTCGATATGTGTGTGCGTTCCTGCTGGGCCCGGCTTGCGCCGCTCTCCGGCATTCTCATCTCCATGTCGTTGAATCCGCATCTATGCTCTCAGCTCAGCCGGACTGGTCGAGACCTTTTTGGGGGCAGGCATGACAGGCATGAGCGGAGCCGTGCGTTGGGGCGTGCTGGCGACCGGCGGTATTGCCGCAACGTTCACCGAGGAGTTCACCGCGGGGGCGGCGGGCGAGGGGCTACGCGGGATGCAGTTCGAGCAGGCCGAGGTGGCGCGGGCGCTGCGGGCGGGCGAGACGGAGTCGCCGCTCGTGCCGCTGGACGGTTCCCTTGCCGTGATGCGGACGCTCGACGCGGTACGTGACCGCATCGGCGTCCGCTACCCGGCCGACGGCCTCGGCTGACCAGGACCTGTCCGCGAAGGGCCTCTGACCGACCGGCACATGAGAGAAGGGCGGGGCCGGGCACGCACATCTGCCACGTGGTCGTCGATCGCCACGCCTCAATCCTCCGCCTCGCGGCTGCACGCACCCGGCCCCGCCCTTCTCGTGCCGGCCGGTCTTACGCGGGCGTGAGGCCCTGGTTCCCCACCTCCGTGACGAACGATCCGGCCGTCGTCACGGGCGCACCGGGCGTGGTGACGGCCGACACCGTGCGGTAGTCGGCACGCGCCCGCTCCGTGCCCAGCGTGATGACGGTGTATCCGCGACGGCCGTTGAAGAACTTCATGTGCGGGTTGGCCTGCATCTGGTTGTTCCAGCCGGCCGGCCTGTCCGAGCCGTCCTTGCCGCTGGTGATGGATGTGGCGACGATCTCCGTTCCGACGGTGCGGGACGACGGGACGTCGAAGTCCTTCTTCAGGTCGAAGCCGTAGCCGACGTGCACATCGCCGGTCAGCACCATCAGGTTGTGGATCCCCGCGGCCGCGGCCCCCTTCAGGATCCGGTCCCGGGAGGCGGGGTAGCCGTCCCACGCGTCCATCGACAGCTTGGAGGCATCGGTGGGGGCCTCGCGCCGCTGGGCGAAGGTGACTTGCTGCGGTACGACGTTCCAGGTGGCCTGTGAGGCGTGCCAGCCGTCGAGCAGCCAGCGCTCCTGGGTGGCGCCGATCATGGTGCGCGACGGATCCTCGGACTCCGGTCCGGGCCTCTGCCAGCCGTCGCCGTACGCCTGGTCGCTGCGGTACTGGCGGGTGTCCAGGATGTCGAATTGGGCGAGACGGCCGAACTGCAGGCGCCGATAGAGCCTCATGTCCGGGCCGGTCGGCTGCTGCAGGGTGCGCAGCGGCTGGTTCTCCCAGTACGCCCGGTAGGCGGCGGCGCGGCGCAGCAGGAACTCCTCCGGCGGTACGCCGTTCTCGGGGGTGCCGCCCGCGTAGTTGTTCTCGGTCTCGTGGTCGTCCCAGGTGACGACGAAGGGGTGCGCGGCGTGGGCGGCGCGCAGATCGGGGTCGGACTTGTAGAGGCCGTACCGCAGCCGGTAGTCCTCCAGCGTGACCGTCTCCCGGTTGAAGTGGTCGGGAAGTTTGCGGTCGGTGTGGTTACGGGCTCCGCCGGTCGCGTTGACGGCGTACTCGTAGAGGTAGTCGCCGAGGTGGAAGACGACGTCGACGTCCTCCTGGGCGAGGTGCTTGTACGCGGTGAAGTAGCCGTCGTGGTAGGCCTGGCAGGAGACGGCGGCCAGGCTCAGCGTGCTGTTGCGGGCGTCGCGGGCGGGCGCGGTGCGGGTCCGGCCGGCGGGGCTGGTCCACGTACCAGTGCGGAAGCGGTAGTAGAAGACGTGGTCCGCTTCGAGGCCCTTGATCTCGACGTGGACGCTGTGGTTGAACTCCGGGTGGGCGGTGGCCGATCCGCGCCGGACGATGCGGGAGAAGCGCTCGTCGTGGGCGAGTTCCCAGCGCACCTCGACGCGAGACCGGGGAAGTCCGCTGCCGGTCTCGTACGGGCGGGGTGCGAGTCTCGTCCACAGCAGGACCGAGTCGGGCTGCGGGTCGCCTGAGGCGACACCGAGAGTGAACGGGTCCTCGCCGATCTTCCGGCCGTCCAGCTCGGCGGCGCTCGCGGTGCCCGCGGTCGGCAGATTGACCGAGAAAGCGAGCGCGGCAGCGGCACCGGTGACGGTGAGGAAGCGGCGGCGTCCGACATGCCTGGCGGCGTCGCGCATCTCCTGCTGGTGCGATGAGTGCGTCATCTGTCCCTCCCCTGGCTGGTGGTGTACCCGGTAAGTACCCCGGTCCAGCGCATCGAGCGGCTGTCGTGTTCGCATCGCTCAGGCGTCGCGCGGATGAGGAATGCGGCAGGAATGGGTTGACGGGGCGAAGTGCGTATAAGACCGACCGTCAAATGGTGCGCGGCGGCGCGAGCTTGGGCCCGCTCCTTCTCCCACCCCATGTTCCGGTTGGTATTAGGATCACAGTTCTTCACCGTAACTCCATGGAAGGATCACGGCATGCACATACGCGCCGCCTCATCGATCGCCCTGGCTGCCACCATCGCCCTGGCCGGCTCACTGCTCGTCACGGCCCCGGCCTCGGCCGCCTCGCACCAGGGCGGGCTGCACCTCGGCAAGATCCAGTACGACAGTCCCGGCAAGGACACCCGTACCAACGCGTCCCTCAACGCCGAGTGGGTGGACATCCACAACAACGGCAAGTCGAAGCTTCAGCTCAAGGGCTACAAGCTGAAGGACAACACCGGGTACACGTACACCTTCGGCAGCTACACCATCGGCGCCGGCAAGACCGTCAAGGTCCACACGGGCAAGGGCAAGAACGCCTCGGGCGACGTCTACTGGAACCGCGGCTCGTACGTCTGGAACAACACCGGTGACAAGGCCCGGCTGATCAAGCCGAGCGGCAAACTCCAGGACTCCTGCTCCTGGACGAAGTCGAGCAAGGGCACCAAGAACTGCCACTGAGCCGGGCGACCGCGGCTCGGGGCACCATCCGGCCCGACCAGGAATGGCACCGTGGCGACGGCCTCGCACTCGCCGAGCGCGACGGTCCCGGCGATCTCCGTCAGCCGCTGAGATGCCGGCGGTACCACGGCGCGTGCCGGGCGAACGCGGTCGCGAACCCTTCGCCCGGCTCCCAGTCGAAGTCCTGGCCGACCCGTTCGTCGGTGAACCAGTGGTCCACGGCGAGCATGCCGAGGTGGTGCAGCGCGTACGGGACGTCGGCGAGCCGCTCGCGGGCCGTGTCCACATCGATGCCGGTGGCCCCCCAGGGCAGCCGCAGCTCGTCGACGACCGTGGACAGCAGCTGCGAACAGCTCACTGGTTCGGGGTGGTTGACGTGGTAGACCCCGGCCGGCTCCCGGGGGGACAGCGCCGCACCCAGCAGCGCCCGCCCCAGCGTCTGCACGTCGATCATCGAGTGCCGCGCCTCGCATCCGGTCAGCCCGGCCGAGAGCTGCCGGACGAGCGCGACCAGTCCGGGCACGGCCCATCGGTCCCCGGCCCCGTACACGATGTGCGGGCGCACGACGACCCCGCCGGCCGCCAGGACGTGTTGTTCGGCGACGGCGCGGGTCAGGCTGGTGGCCGAGGCCGGGTCCGGCTCGGCCTGTCCGGGCCGCAGTCGGGCGAACGGGCCCCGGCCGTAGACGGATGCCGTGCTCAGGTGGACGATCCGGGTGACCCCGCAGCGGACCGCTTCTTCGGTCAGGGCACGGGTTCCTTGATCATTTACGGACCACGCGGTCGGTTCGTCGCCGCCGATCCGGGAGGCGCAGTGGATCACCGCGTCGACGCCCTCGCAGCTGCCGCGGAGCGTTGCGGGGTCGGCGAGATCCCCGTACACCGTCTCGACGCCGGGCCCGGCGCCCGCCGTTGCTGATGCGGTGAGGGCTGTCCGGTGGGTCATCAGCCGCAGCCGGAGGCCGGGGGTGGCCCGGGCCGCGGCCACCACGTGGCCGCCGATGAAGCCGGTCGCGCCGGTGATCAGTATGCGCAGTGTCATGACTGGTCATTCTGCCGCTTGTCCGGCCGGCTGCTCGGGGAGCCGAGGGTGCAGGTGAAGACCGGCTCGCCGTCCTGGATCGCCGAGACGTGCACCCCGGTCGTCGCGCGATCGCCGGCCGGGACGGTCCGGGCCTCGATCCAGCAGGGGTGGTCGAGTTCCACGTACCGGAGGAAGTCGGTCTTCACCGAAGCCGGGAGGAAGTCATGTCCGGGGGTGACGGCGACGGCCGCCTGACGGGCCGCCTCCAGCAGCAGAATGCCCGGCACATGGTCGTTGGGCCGGGCGAACAGCGTCGGATGCCCGGTGTCGAGCCGCAACTGCCAGACGTCCCGCCGTGGACCCGGCGCCAGTACGACATCGCGTTCATCGGTCCTGCCCACCTCGGCCGGTGCGACGGCGGGCAGGAGGGGTATCGAGGCGCCGATCACGTACTGCCGGTCGCCCCGCAGCCTGTCGTACACTCTGGCCGAGGTGCAGCTGATACGTCCTCCGCCTCTGGCAAGGACAGTGCCGAGGCGGTGCAGGAGCAGCTCGACATGCATGGATCCGATGCTCCGGCCGCGCCGCCGGATCCGGGAGCAGGACACATCCACCGTGATGTCCCAGGGCGCCTCGCCCAGGAGCAGCTGATCGGGCTCGGAGACGTACACGAGCTCCCACATCACGAACTGGTCCCCGACCGGGACGCCGAACGCCGCATGCCCCAGGAGCATCGTCGTCTGCCGCATGGTCTCCGCGATCAGCAGCGGGTCCTGGTAACGGCCCGAGACGGGGGCGAAGAAGCGGTGCTCATGCGGCCAACGGGCCGATACCGAGAACTGGGTGTCGGTCTGTGGGGTCCAGCCGGTGGGAAAGACATCCTCGGCATCGGACCGGTGGACCAGGTGTCTCGGAAAGTCCGCCTCCCCATGTCTGCTCCTCGTTGCCGTCCCGTCCGCTCCGGGGGATTCGGATAATTCGGCGGCGCCGTGGCCCTCGTCGGACACCGATGCGCTGTGCAAGGTGAGCTGAACCATGAATTTTCCTCCCAGAGGATCCATGCCGGGAGGGCGGGCCGCCCTCGCAGTAAGATACTGACAGTCCGGTTTTCCTATCCAATCCAGCCATATCCCAGTGGCGCTGACCACGCCACGACTGAGAGAGACGTAGCTGATGGCACAGCAGGCGCGCGCGATCCAGACTCGACGGTCGATCCTGGTGGCGGCCGCCGCCGTCTTCGACGAACGCGGCTACAGCAGCGCCACCATCAGTGAAATTCTTGCGCGGGCCGGAGTGACAAAAGGTGCACTCTACTTCCATTTCACCTCGAAGGAAGACCTGGCACTCGGGGTGATGGACGTACAGCTGGACAGCGATCCGCTTCCCGCCCAGCTGACGAAGCTTCAGGAATTGGTCGATCAGGGCATGCTGCTAGCCCACCGGCTCCGGCATGAGCCACTGGTACGTGCCAGCGTCGGGCTGGCCATGGATCAGGCGGTGGAAGGCCTTGACCGGGGCACCCCGTTCCGTGCCTGGATAGACCGGCTCGAACATCTGCTGACCGCCGCGAAGAACCAGGGCGAACTCCTGCCGCACGTCGACCCCTGCGAGACCGCCGAAATGCTGGCGGGCTCCTTCTCCGGCATCCAGGTGATGTCTCAAGCCCTTTGTAAGCGCGAGGACTTGGGGCGGCGGATTTCGGTCCTTCTGCATTACGTACTGCCGAGCATCTCGACCCCGGCCGTGCTGGCCACGCTCGACATGGCCGAGGACCGGGGCGAGCGCCTGTTCGGCACCCTCGGATCGGTACCCAGCCAGGCCGGCGCACCCGGCTGACGGGCGAGGCCTCCCCCTTCGAAGAGTCACGGGGCATGACACGGCAGTGACGAGTCACGGAGGCGGAGTTGCACGGCACGCACGGCGCCGGCGTCCGGCCTGCCCTGTCACTCACCGGTCACCCGCGCTGCCGTGGTGATCTCTTCGCTGCCGGCATCGCTCTCTGCCGGGCTGCGGGCTGCGTGGTGACCGGCGTTGATGGCGCCCCCATCGGGCAGGGAGCCCGCGGGGTCGTGGCGGCCGCAGACGCCGGAACTCACAGGCTCCTTATGTCGATGATCCGGAGCCGAAGCTAAGACCGACCGGCACATGGGGGGCGGGAGAAGGAGCGGGGCTGGGTGCGTGCAGCTGCAAGGCGGAGGATTGAGGCATGGCGGAGCCATGGTGATTGACGACAACGCGGCAGATGTGCG
>NZ_JBEOVN010000215.1:0-11669 GCF_040295565.1 Streptomyces sp. NPDC002785
GGTGACAATCTTGCCCTACACGACGCTGTTCCCATCTTTGACTTTCACCGGGCAGGAGCCGTGCGACAGCCTCTGTGGGGGCCTTCCGGCACATCGGAAGGCCCCCACACCGTGTCGGTCTAAACCGTGACGGCCGGGCGCCGGCTGGCGATGACCTTCTTCGCCAGCGAGCGCGGGCTGGTCAGGAAGCCGTACCCCCACGACATGTGCATGGTCGCGAGGGCTACCGGGATCTGTGCCCGCGCCTTCAGCGACAGGCCCTCGCCCGCCGGGACGGACCCTGCGACGATCGCCGCGACGTACCCGGCGGGGACGACGAACGCCCACGGGGTGACGGCCGCACCGACGACGATGCCCGCCGCGATCGCGCAGACGGCGGTGGGCGGCGCCAGGTAGCGCAGATTGATCGAGCCGGAGTGGTAGCGGGCGACGACGTGCCGCCAGCGGCCGTAGTCCTTGTACTGCTTGGCGAGCGCCTTGATGGAGGGCCGCGGCCGGTACTGCACCTTCAGCTCGGGCGAGAACCAGATCAGACCGCCCGCCTCGCGGATGCGGAAGTTCAGCTCCCAGTCCTGGGCGCGGATGAACTCCACGTTGTAGCCGTCCGCCTTCTCCAGGGCCTCACGGCGGAACACACCGAGATATACGGTCTCGGCCGGGCCCGCCTGGCCGCCGGTGTGGAAGGCCGCGTTGCCGACGCCGATCTTCGAGGTCATGGCAGCGGCCACGGCCTCCTCCCAGGCATTCTCACCCTCGGCGTGCATGATGCCGCCGACGTTCTGCGCACCCGTCTCCTCCAGGAGGCGGACAGCCGTCGCGATGTAGTCGGCCGAGAGCATGCCGTGACCGTCGACCCGGACGACTATGGGGTGGCGGGATGCCTTGATCGCGGCGTTGAGGGCGGCAGGGGTGCGGCCGGTCGGGTTCGGGACGGTGTGGACCCGGGTGTCCTCGCGTACCAGCTCCGCGGCGATCTCGTCCGTACGGTCCGTGGAGGGGCCCAGCGCGATCACCACCTCCATCTCTCCCGCGTACTCCTGCTCCAGGATGTGCCGGACGGAGTTCCTGAGATGGCGTTCCTCATTGAGCACCGGCATGATCACGGAGACGGCGGGGTGCTGCGCGGCAGACATGGTGGTCCTCGGGTGGTCCTCGGGGGCGCCGGGGGTTCGCACCCCACCAGGCGGCGTTATTCGGCCGCCACGTTACCGCGAATGGGGGACACCGGCGCGCGCCACCGGGCTGCTTCGCGAACTGCAGATCATATAGGCCTACTGTGCGAACGGTCCCCCTTGCACCGCGGAGGTTCCCCCTGTGCACACGCCGCGCCCCTCCCCCCGTTCGCCGCGTTCCCGCCCGGTTCCCCCGCAGCGCAGGTCCAGAAAGCAGGACGAACGGCCGCGCTGGGGCATGCGGGTGGTGACCGGTATTTCCGTGCTGGTGCTCGGAGCCGGCGGCATCGGCCATGCGGTGGTGACCAGCCTGGCGACCGGGATCGACCGGATCGACCCGTTCAAGGACATGAAGAACCGGCCCCGGGCGGGCTACGGCACGAATCTGCTGCTCGTGGGCACCGACGGCCGCGACAAGATCACCCGGGAAGAGAAGAAGAAGTACCGGCTGGGCGGTGCGCCCTGCAACTGCACCGACACGGTCATGCTGGTGCATCTGTCCGCGGACAAGGAGCGCGCAAGCATCGTCTCGCTGCCGCGGGACAGCTACGCCGAGATCCCCGAGCACAAGGACCGGACCACCGGCCGGATGCGTGCCGCCCACCCGCTGAAGCTGAACGCCGCCTACGCCGAGGGCGGGCCCGGCCTGACCGTGCGGACCGTCGAGCACATGACGGGCGTCAAGATCGACCACTACCT
This sequence comes from Streptomyces sp. NPDC002785, assembly GCF_040295565.1. Lineage (NCBI taxonomy): Bacteria > Bacillati > Actinomycetota > Actinomycetes > Kitasatosporales > Streptomycetaceae > Streptomyces > Streptomyces sp. NPDC002785. Next base: position 1,872 of record NZ_JBEOVN010000215.1, read on the forward strand.
GGAGGTCGACTTCACCAGCTTCATGAAGACGGTGGACACCCTGGGCGGGGTGCAGATCTGCACGACCCGGCCGCTGAAGGACTCGTACACCGGTCTCGATCTCCCCGCGGGCACCCATGATCTGAACGGCGGGCAGGCGCTTCAGTACGTGCGCTCCCGGCATATCGACGGGGCCTCCGACGTGGGCCGGATGCAGCGCCAGCAGAAGTTCCTCGCCTCGCTGATCAAGCAGGCGACCCGCAGCGGTGTGCTGATGAACCCGGTGAAGTTCCGGGACGCCACCTCGACGCTGCTGAACTCGGTCCGGGCCGACAAAGGGTTCGGTACGGAGCAGATGCTGGAGCTCGGCCAGGCGATGCGCGGCTTCTCCCCCGCCTCGTCCGAGTTCGCCTCCGTGCCGATGGGGAACGTCGCCTACCCGGTCAAGGGCATCGGCTCCACGGTCAAGTGGGACGAGCAGAAGTCGAAGAAACTCTTTCAGGCACTGCGCGACGACCGGCCGCTCGCCCAGGAGCGGCCCAAGCAGCCGAAGGCCGTGAAGATCGGTGTCGCCCCGCAGCAAATCCGGGTCCAGGTCTACAACGGGACCCCGAAGGACGGGCTCGGCAAGGCGGTCGACGACGCACTGCGCGCCACCGGTTTCAACACCACGCGCGCCCCGCGGAACGGGGAGCCGCAGGATCTCAAGCGCACCCTGATCACCTTCGACCCGCGCTGGGACCTGTCCGCGAAGTCCCTCGCCGTGGCATTGCCCGGGGCCGAGCTGCGGGCGGTACGGGGGCAGGGCCCCACGATGAAGGTGACGACGGGCGCGGGCTTCGAGAAGGTGCAGCGGGTGCGGGCCGAGGACACGAACCGGGGCGAATTCGGCACGGTCACGGGCGAGCAGGTGGTCTGCCCGTGACCGCGGGTGCGTCGGGGCTCAGAGGCTGTCGGGTGACCTCTGACCGGGCGGCCACGCCCTGGCACGCACGCTTTCCGCGTTGTCGTCGGTCGGCGACTCCCCCATAGCCTTAAAGGCATGGGAGGGGCCCCCTCCGCGTCGCCTCAACTCCTCCGCCTTGGAATCGCACGCACCAGACCGCGTCCGCTTTCCGATCCGAGGTCACCCGACAGCCTCTCAGTCCTCGATGCCGTCCGCCGCGCGCTTCTCGCGCAGTTCCCTGATCGCGCGGCGCCGGGCGAGGCGGTGGGTGCGCCGGATCTGCGCCTCCTGGTAGCGCCGCTTGTCGCGTTCAGTCTCCGGTATCACGTGCGGTACGTGGCGCGGCTTGCCGTCCGCGTCGACCGCCGCGAACACCAGGTACGCGCTGCCGACCTGCTGGGCGGGGGTGGATTCGTTCCACCGCTCGGCCATGACCCGGACGCCGACCTCCATCGAGGAGCGGCCCGTCCAGTTCACCTGGGCGCGGACGTGAACAAGGTCACCCACGCGGACCGGCTCCAGGAAGACCATCTCGTCCATCGAGGCCGTCACCGCGGGTCCGCCGGAGTGCCGGCCGGCCACGGCGCCCGCCGCGTCGTCGACCAGTTTCATGATCACGCCTCCGTGCACCGTGCCCAGCAGATTGGTGTCGTTGCCGGTCATGATGTGGCTGAGGGTCGTCCGGGAAGCGGCGGTCGGCTTGCCCGGAATATCGCCCTCCGGGAGCGGGGCCTGATCTGTCATACCGTCCACCTTATGCGGGGACTTCCGCCCGGCAGCAATGCATCAGCTTCGCAACAGCCCTGATGCGATTTCCCGCACCCCCTGTAATAGCAGGGCGCCCGGCCTGCACACTGGATCGCATGAACGATTGGCCCGAGGGCTGGACCGACGACAACCGCAGCGGCAACCGCTACGGGCAGGGCAGCGACAGTGACCGGCCCGAGAGCGCCCGTGTGATGCGGCATGTCCAGCGGCGTCCCGCACCGCCGCAGCAGCGACCCGCACCGCCCCGGCAGCGGCAGCCGGAGCCGCCGCGGTACGCCGGCGGCTACGACGACAACGCAGGGTACGACAACGGTTACAACACGGGCCAGGTCTACGGCGGCGGTGGCAACGGCGGCGGCCAGGGCAATGGCTATGGTGGCGGCGGCCGGAGCGACAGCGGTCACGTCCAGGGGCGTCCGGCGCCCAACTGGGGCCGCCGAATAAAGATTGGCTCGCTGTCCCTGGTCGTCGTGGTGCTCGCGGTCTCCATCGGCACGTACTTCTGGGCCGACTCCAAGCTCAAGCGCGAGGTGGACCTCTCCAAGGTCATCGAGCGGCCGAAGGGCGGCGACGGCACCAACTACCTGATCGTCGGTTCCGACAGCCGCGCAGGCATGACCGCCGCGGACAAGAAGAAGCTCCACACCGGCTCCGCGGAAGGCAAGCGGACCGACTCGATGATGATCCTGCACGACGGATCGAACGGACCGACGCTGGTCTCCCTGCCGCGTGACTCGAACGTCGAGATCCCCTCGTACAAGGGATCCGACTCCAGCAAGCTCTACCCGGCTCGCGGCCGCTTCACCAAGCTGAACGCCGCGTACGCCGAGGACGGTCCCGAACTCCTTGTCCGTACCGTCGAGTTCAACACCGGGCTGCACATCGACCACTACGTCGAGATCGGCTTCGGCGGCTTCGCCAAGATCGTGGACGCGATCGGCGGGGTGGAGCTGGACATCCCCAAGGCGTTCAAGGACAAGAAGTCCGGCGCCGACTTCAAGGCGGGCAAGCAGACGCTGAACGGCGAACAGTCGCTGGCCTTCGTGCGGACCCGGTACGCCTTCGCGGGCAGCGACCTGGACCGTACGAAGAACCAGCAGAAGTTCCTCGCGGCGTTGGCGAGCCAGACGGCGACAGCGTCCACGATCCTCAACCCGTTCAAGCTGTACCCGACGATGGGCGCCGGCCTGGACACCCTGATCGTGGACAAGGACATGTCGCTCTGGTCTCTGGGGCAGATGTTCTTCGCCATGAAGGGCGTCACGGGCGGCGACGGCACGTCGATGAACATGCCGATCTCGGGCTCCACCGGCGGAAATCTGGTCTGGGACAAGGCCAAGGTCAAGCAGTTGGTGGAACAGCTCAACAACGACGAGAAGGTCACCGTCTCCGACAACTGACGGCAGACCGCCAGGAAAGGTCAGGTCCGGACGGTGAACCGTCCGGACCTTTCCATTTCCCCGGCGCGCTCCGATTACCGGCCCTCGCCCCTTCCCTACCTGCTTCCCCGGGCCGGCAACGCCACATGCGGCAGCGCCAACCGGCCGTCGTCCGCCGCGAATTCGGTGCACAGCGTGTCGTACTCCCGCTTGGCCGCGGCCACCCCGGCCGGTCCCCGGCTGTTGACCAACTGCCCGATCGCGGCCACACCGGCGGCCGGCCCGGCCCACCAGTCCTCCGCCCCGACGCGGTGGTCCCAGGCCAGCGCCTCACTGTGTACGTCCGCGAGGCCGACCGCCTCCAGCAGCGTGCCCAGCCCTTCCCGGGTGCGCGGAAAGTTGTGCTCGTGGTCGACGGTGGCCAGCCACTCGGGCCGGGTCAGTCCCGCCGCCTCGGCGGCCCGCCCGATCAACGCCTGGCCGGGAGTGCCCGGCACCTGTCAGATCCGCCGCTCGCTCACGTCGAACGCGGTCATCGCACGCCTTCCGCGGGTCCCTGCGGCTCGACCTCGTCCAGGTCCTCGTACAGCGCGTCCAGAATCCGTCCCGTGGGCTCGCCCTGCGGTGTCAGCTCGGCCAGGCACCAGCCGGGCAGCTTCCGCTCGACCTCGGGCGGAAGGTCACCGTCCGCCGGGTCGGCCAGCCCGTAGAGGAGGCCGAACGCGGTCTCCTTCGCCACCTCGCGGGCTATCTCCCCCAGGTCGCCAGGGGTCAGACCGAGAGCCAGCGCCCGCTCGACGGCGCCGCCCGCGAGTCCGTCCTTCCGGTAGGCCTCGACCCAGTCGGGGGCCGCCGTGCTCCACCCGTCGATGTCCTGCCAGACCATGCGCAGAAACCGGTAGCGGGCGAGCTGCGGAATGTTCTCCTCGGCCTCGGAGTCGGCCCAGCCCTCGGCGTCATCGGCGCCGAGTGCGGTGAACAGGCCGGTGAGTGCGGTGATGTCGGTCATGGGAGGGGAAGGTACGCCATGGTGCCGCATCGCAGCGATCGGGTGCGGGCCTCGTCGGTCCTGGTGAACTCGTCGGCGCGCACGGCGCGGTAGCGCCCCGCGCGGAAAATCCGAATCCAGCCCGAGTCCGGCGAAGGGGACCAGGACGGGCTGTTCGACCGCCTCAACCGGCCCTTCTGACAGCGGCACGCCCCGATGCCGTCTCGGGGCGCGAGTGCCCTGCCGAGCACGGCAGGGGCGTTCCTTGGTTTGTTCGAGCGGTGCCGTGGACCCGGCATCAAGCACACGGCGGGAGCGCGAGTGCGTGCGGGGTCAGCGCCCGGCAGTGTGGGAGACGAAGCCTGCCCAGGCACTGGGCCCGAAGGTGAGGCGAGGGCCCTGAACGTTCTTGGAGTCTCGGACGTAGATCCCGTCAGGGACGGGGGCCACCTCTACGCAGTCAGCCTCACTGCTGTTGCTGCTGTAGCTGCTCTTGCGCCACTCCAACTCATGGCCGCCCCCGACGGAGAGCTCGCTGATCATGTTTCTCCCAGAAGTTGCTCGATAAAGGCCAACGACTCACGAGGCGTGAGAGCCTGGGCCCGGATCATGCCACACCGCAGCTCAAGGATTCGGAGCTGCTTCGGGTCGGAGACCGCCCGACCGTTGAACGCCCCTTCCGAGCGTCCCATGGCCGTGCCGTCCTTGAACTTCAGCACCTGCGTCTCCCCCTGCATTCCGGCATGTTCCTCGCGGGCGATTGGCATGACCTGGATAGCCACATTCCGCAACTGGCCTACCGACAGAAGGTGTTCGAGCTGTCGACGCATAACCATTGTGCCTCCGAGCGGGCGCCTCAGCGTCGCTTCCTCCTGCACAAAACTGAGCGTGGGAGCCGGGGCTCGCTCGAAAATCGCCTGCCTGGCCACACGACCTGCGACTGCCTGCTCGACCTCGTGCGGCTCGTACGGGGGCAGTCGCATCTCGAACAGTGCCCGCGCGTACTCTGCCGTCTGAAGCAGCCCGTGCAGGTTGTGATCTCCGTACGCCAGAAGCTCGACCGCCCGCCCCTCCAGCTTCGCCAGATCCCGCACCTTCTTCGGGTACCGAACCTCCGCGACGTCCCCCTTCATCATCGCGAGCTTCCCGCCCGCCCCCAGCACCTCGTCCGCCCTGTCCAGGAACTCCGGCCGAGGGATGCGCCGCCCGCCCTCCACCTTGTAGACCAGGTCCTCCCCGTACCCGATCGCCGCCCCGAACTCGCCGGCCCGCATTCCCGCTGCCTCCCGCCAGGCCTTGACCTGACGGCCCACCGCGGCGACCACCGCCACCCCCGACTCGTCGTCGGGATCGATGTCCCAGCCGGGCTCGTCCGCCCCGCCGTCCCCGCGCTCCGTACCGGCTTCATCCATGCTCATCCGTGCCCCACTTCCGACGTGCATGCGTTCCTGCTCAACCCTGGTCGTCCCCAGCACGTCACCCCGGACAGCCGGGACAGCACTGGAAAAGCACGGGACAATCACCGTACGTAAGGACCTTGTCGCTGTTCACGGTACGCACGCCCGGCCACGCTGAGTGACGTGAACCAACAAATCACCCGAACCGAACATTCCGCTCCCACCCGGCAGTTCACCGTGCTGCTCTCCCCCACCCGCCGAGGCGCCAGGCTCGCCCGTCTCCTCACCACGGCGCATCTGGGCGACTGGGGCCTGCCCACGGAGCACGCCGCGCACATCGTTGCCGAGCTGGCCACCAACGCCATGGTCCACGGCCGTGTACCGGGCCGGGACTTCCAACTGAGCCTCACCGTCCACCGCGACGCTCTCCTGCGGATCGAGGTGACCGACACCCGGGGCGAGCAACTACCTCCCACGCCTGGCACCCCGTCCACTCCCACCGATGACGCGGAATCAGGGCGCGGCCTGCTGATCGTCGAGGCACTCGCCGACCGCTGGGGCATCGACCTCGGGCCCGTCCCGCGCAAGACGATCTGGGCAGAACTCAGCCTCGTACCGTGACCGCTCCACCGGGTCGCGGAGACCCACGACCCGGTGAGCCACGTCGCCGCGCCCCACGACGCATAAAGCTTTGAAGAACCTGAGGAAATCACCCTCCCCACCCAAACCCCACCCCGGCCCCGTCACTCGCACGGGTGACATAGGGCAACTGGGCTGGATTTCATACGGGTTGGCAGGCATATGCTCGCCGCGACAACTACAGACATGCGACGGCCCCCGGCGAGACGCCAATCTCGACCGAGGGCCTGACCACCGAGGAAGTTAGGGCTTCCCGATGGATACCCAGCAGATTACCGCGCCCCCGTGCGCCCCGCCCTCCGCATCCGGGGGCGCCACACCGTCGTCCGGTGTCATCCACATCAACTTCCGGCACGCCGCAGGCTTCACCGTCATCGGCAACCACCTCGCCCAGCACCGCGGACTGTCCCTGGCCGCGATCGGGCTCGCCGCCCACATCCAGTCGCTGCCCGCCGGAGCGAAGATCGGCATCAAGGTTCTCGCCGACCGCTTCCCCGAGAGCGAGACCCGCATCGCGGCCGCCCTGCGCGAACTCGAAGCAACCGGCTACCTCCACCGCAGCCGCGTACACCTTCCCAACGGCCGCGTCCTCACTCGCACCATCTCTTACAACCAGCCCGGCACCGACCCGGCCACCGTCACAACACCTCAGCCACGAACCAGGCCCAGCAATCCTGCAGCCCCGCGGCCCACACCACCGCCACCGCCACCGCCAAGCGAGCCCGCTCCCGAACCGGCGCCCGCCCAGACACCACAACCGCCCACACCGCAACCGGTAGCCGCGCGGCGGCCCGTGCCCACACCGCAGCCGGCGCCCGCACCCGTCCTCGTACCAGCCCCCACCGCACGCAAGGCACCACCCTCGCCGCTCCCCCAGCCGCAGTCACCCACCCCGGAACTCCACCGCTCCGCAGCCGCGCTCCTCGCCGACCTGCGCCGCCACACACCCCAACTCACCCTCTCCGAGAACGACATCCACATCCTCACCCCCGGCGTCGCCACCTGGCTCGAACGCGACGTTCACCCCGAGACCATCCGCCACGCCCTCACCACCGACCTCCCGAACCCCCTGAAGCACCCGGCCGAGCTCCTGCGCCACCGGATCACGACGCTCCTGCCACCGGCGCTACCGGGAGCCCAGGACCTCGCACTCGCACGCCCCCGCGTCATCGTCAACCCGCTCCAGAACTGCGACCGCTGCGACCGCGCCTTCCGCTCCCACCACCCCGGCCACTGCCGCGACTGCCGCACGGACCAGCAACGCGTCGAGGTCAGTGCATCTTCCGCCGAGGAGAGTCAGCGGCCCATGGCCTGCTGAACACGACGAGGCGTCCACGTTGTCCAACTTTTCCTGCCGCGAGAGAGTGAGCAGCCGCTACCGTGAACGTTTCCAGCATCGGACAAAGTGCGTGACGGGGGCATCTGTGCTGCCGGACTTCACTTCTGAGGGCCTGCTGCCGCCTGGTCGCTTTTCGGTGACCATGGAGGAAGCCGAGGACTTGCTCGTACGCAGTCCAGCGTTCGAATGCTCAAGCAGCCGGCCCACCTTGTGGAGAGGCTTCGAGCAGTACCTCAACCGTTTCGGAGTACTGGAGGACAGTTACCCGCAGAAATTGCAAGGCCGACCTCTGATCCATCGGGTGTGGCTGGGAGGCAGCTTCGTCAGTGCGAAGCCTGAGCCCCGAAACATCGACGCGACGATGTTCATCGACGTAACCGCAGAGATGGCAGTCAAGGGGAATCCGGGTTCCAAGTGGCTCACCGAGGCGTTCAAGAGCAGGGACCAGATCCTGCGCAGGTTCGGCGTCTCGCCCCTCAGAGTGGGTTACCGCCCCGTTGCTTCGGTATTCGATATGCAAAGCATCGTCGAGGATGACCGGACATACTTCATGCAGCGTGGGATCTGGGACGACTGGTGGCAACGGTGCCGCCTGCCTGATGGAAGCGACCCTGCCCCCACCGAGGCAAGTGCCGTACCCGTTCGCGGCTACCTGGAGGTGCGACTGTGAGCGAGAGCATCTGGCGCCAACGCATGCGCGCGGCCCGCGCACAGGACCCCGAGGCCACCTCAAGACTCCTGGACGAGCTGGGCACCGAGGAACGCAGCGATACGGAGATCGAAGCGGACCACCGCAGAAGCCGCCTCGAAGCCATGCAGGAGTACCAGCCGGGCGCCACCCTCCAGGAGGAACTGTGTCTCCGCCTCACCGGACCGGAGGCCGAAGGCGGAGCACTGCGGTTTCAGTGGGGCAACGCACTTCTCGACCCGGTCGAGAAGGCTGTGTCCAAGGCTGCAGGCGCACCTGTTGAACTTGAGGTCACCGGGCTCTCGCGAGGCAGTACGGTCGTGCACGCTCGTCCCGTCCTGTCGGTATCACCTGATACAGGAACGCTCGGCGGTCCTGTGCCGACAGCGGCAGACAAGGGAGTGCGTACGTTCGTGCGCCTCCTCACTGCTCTGGAGGACGAGAGCGACGTGCGCGAGTGGGCACAGCTCTTCGACTCGGTGGACGCACTGTCCGGGGCCCTGGAGCGTTTCCGCTTGAGCCTCGGCCTGACCTGGTACGCGGCGGACGGCGGCATGCGTCAGGCCAGTCTGACTCAACGAGGAGTCGAATACGCCAAGCGGCTTCAGTCGACACGCGACAACGATCAGGAGTTCACGATCTCCGGACGTGTCACTGAGCTCCGTAGCAGCGGTGTAGTCAAAGTGAAGTCGGGCCTGGCCCAGAACGCCCCCGCACACGACGTGAGAGTCGAACCGGAACAGCTCGTACGCATGCGTCTGGCTCTGGGAGACAACGTGCATTTCAGGGTGCGCTACCGGCGGAAGTTGGATGCCATCGGCCGCACCAGAGTGTCGGAGTACCACTTCCTCGGGGTCGCAGCCGAGGAACTCGCTCTCGACCTTGAGGCTGGGCCGTCACCCCATGAAAAGAACTCGCCCGAGGCGGGGCAATAGGCGGCCCCGCCCGGTCCCGTCAACTCCTCAGCCCATCCTCACTGCGACGGGTGAACCGATCAGGTTCGACATATGCCAGTGACGTATTAACTCCTAGCGTTCTCGGCATGGTCAACTCATCGCACGAGGAGAACGTCGAAATCTTTGCGTGGACGTCCGCAGCGCCTGACATCCCGCTTCCCAGTGCGGAGACTGCTCCCCAGCCGCCCGCCACTCTCCTCGAGAACACCGAGCCGAGGCCGCGGGAAAGCCCAGTGGACAATCTGCTCCTCGCCGAAATCGTCGAGCTCGGCCTGGGCGACCGCCCCGCCGTCACTACCTGGAGACAGCTCATGACCGAGACCGACCTCTCCTTCTTCCGCTCTGAGACTGCCCAGCGTCTGCGGGCGGAAGGCCACGCCCAAGGCCTGGCACGGGGTGTCCTGCTTCTCCTCGCGCAGGCCGGCCTTGACGTGCCCGACGAAGCCCACGACCGCATCACGGAGTGCGGCGACATGAACATCCTGACCCGCTGGCTCCTCCAAGCCCCTGCTGCCGCATCCATCGATGACCTCTTCGACGAGCAACCCCCGACGCTGCAACGCCGCTCCGAGTCCGCCTCGGCGGCCTTGCCGCAGTCGAGCTGATCCAGCGTCATCCTGACTTGGCGCGGCCGGCCGTCATCCCGGTCCTCGAAGGATCCGGCGACAGTGACGGCCCCCAGCCCCTGGGGAAGCTCCCGGTGCAGCCGCACCACCGAG
>NZ_JBEOVN010000216.1:0-11653 GCF_040295565.1 Streptomyces sp. NPDC002785
CACCGGTTCGTTCCGGTGACCGCCCCTGCGCGTACCGCAGTCCGAATACCTCAGCCGAGCAGGCCGCCGATGGGGCTCTGCCCGTCGCCGGACGTTCCGCCGGTGGAGCCGCCGCCGCTGTCCGAGCCGCTGCCCGAGGAGCCGTTGCCCATGGAGCCGCTGCCCGTGGAGCCGCCGCCGGTGCCGGTGGAGCCGGAGGAGCTCGGGCCGGAGCTGCTGGACGGCGGCTGCTGCGGGGTCGTCCGCTGCGGGGGCTGCTGGGCGGTGCCCTGGGTCTGGCTGGGCTGTCCGGCACCGGCCCCCGCCCGGCCGGACTCGCGGACGGCGTCCGCCGCGGGTGTGGACGCCGTGTCGGACGGGGTGGTGGAGGCGCTGCTGCGGGAGGGTGCGGGGCGCCGCCCGTCGGGCGTGTGGGAGGCCCTGCCGCTGCGGGACTCCTGCGGGAGCGGGGAGCCGGGGAGCTGGTTGGTCGGGTCGCCGTTCGGACCGGGCACGGTGACGACCTCGGAGGAGCGGACCGCGCCGCCGAGCATGGAGCCCACGAGAAGGGTGAGGCCGACGACGACGGTGGCGACGACGGCGCCCCGGCGCAGCACCCGGCGGCGGAGGTCCCAGATCGCCGAGCGCGGGCCGAGCCTGCGCCAGGCCTCGCCGGCGAGCCGTCCGTCGACGGAGTAGACGGGGGCGCCCGCGATGATCAGCGGGCTCCAGGCGGCGAGGTAGATGATGTCGGGCGCGTCGTAGACGGCGACGGTGCGCCAGCTGACGGTGACCAGCAGAGCGGCGGAGAGGAGAGCGCCGACGGAGGCGGCGACGCGCTGCCAGAGACCGAGGACGGTGAGGACGCCGACGATTACCTGGAGGAAGGCGACGGTGAGTCCGGCGCCGACCGGGTGCGAGAGAGCGAAGTCGCGCAGTGGCTCGGCCAGTCCCCAGGGGTGCAGCGAGGTCAGCCACTTGACCATGGAGCCGCGCTCGCCGCCGTCGAAGTAGACGGGGTCGCACAGCTTGCCCATGCCCGCGTAGATGGAGATGAAGCCGAGGAAGACGCGCATGGGCAGCAGCACGACGCCGAGGTTCATCCGGCGTCCGGGGTAGTACGCGTGCCGTACGGAATCGCCGCCGTGGCGCCGTCCCCGGCCGTCGGCGAAGTCGTCGTACTCGCCCTCGTCGTACTCGCCCTCGCCGTACGGCCCGGTGTCGACGGAGTCGTAGGCGCCGACCGCCCGGCGCATGGGCGGCAGCAGGGGGCCGTTGCCGTGGCGGCCCGGCTGCTGGGGCGCGGTGATGACGGGGTTGGGCCGGGTCTCTTCGAGGCGCTCGATGACCTGCGTGCCGCCCGCGCCGAGCTCACCGTCGAACTCGTGACCGGCGTAGGGGTCGTACGCGGTGCTCGGGCGGCCCGCGGTGGAGTTCCGTACGGCCTGGAGGAGTCCGGTGGCGCCGGGGTCGCCGGGAGCGGACCGGCCGCTCCACACGACGGGCGAGCGCCTGCCGCGCACTGCTCCGGCGGAGCCGCTCATCGCGGGGATCCTGGGCGCGCCGGCGGGGGCCGGACCTCGCAGCCGCGGGCGCTGGCCGGGGGCGAGCCGCACCCGGAAGCTGGCGTGGTTGACGATGACCTGCGCAGGGTCGCAGTCCACCTTGGCCATGCTCAGGGCGGGTTGTTCGTCGAACCGAGGCGTTCTGGTGTCCACACTCATCTAACCGAGTGATGTGTGTTTAGGACACTGCCTTGACGGGCCCGAAGTGTCCGAGGCCCGTCAATGGGGTCCGGCAGGGGGCGCCCCGGTCGGCCGCCCCCCGGCCGGGTGCATTCAGGCCCGGCGCCGCGCGACCTCGTACAGGACGATCCCGGCCGCGACACCCGCGTTCAGCGACTCCGCACCGCCCGGCATCGAGATGCGGACCCGGTAGTCGCAGGTCTCGCCGACGAGGCGGCCCAGGCCCTTGCCCTCGCTGCCGATGACGATGACGACGGGGCCGGCGAGGGCCTCCAGGTCCTCGACGGTGTGCTCACCGTCCGCGGCGAGGCCGACGACCGTGATGCCGGCCTTCTGGTAGCCCTCCAGGGCTCGGGTCAGGTTCGTCACCCGGGAGACCGGCGTACGGGCCGCCGTGCCGGCCGAGGACTTCCACGCGCCCGCCGTCATCCCGGCCGCGCGCCGCTCCGGCACGACCACGCCGTGGCCGCCGAACGCGGAGACGGAGCGCACGATCGCACCCAGGTTGCGCGGGTCGGTGACGCCGTCGAGGGCGACGATCAGCGGGTCCTCGCCCTTGTCGTACGCGGCGGCGGTGAGGTCCTCCGGGTGCGCGTACTCGTACGGCGGGACCTGGAGGACGAGGCCCTGGTGGTTCAGGCCGTTCGTCATCCGGTCCAGCTCGGGGCGCGGGGCCTCCATCAGGTTGATGTTGCCGCGCTCGCCGGCGAGCTGGAGCGCGTCGCGGACCCGCTCGTCGTTGTCGATGTACTGCTGGACGTACAGGGTCGTCGCCGGGACGCCGTCGCGCAGGGCCTCGTAGACCGGGTTGCGGCCGACGACCATCTCGGACGTTCCCTTGGCACCGCCGCGCCGCGGCGCGGGGCGGCGGGTCGCGGCCTGCTTGGCCTGGGCGTTGGCGATCCGGTTCTTCTTGTGTCCCTTGCGGGCGGAGGCGGGCGGCGTGGGGCCCTTGCCTTCGAGGCCACGGCGTCGCTGCCCACCGCTGCCTACCTGTGCGCCCTTCTTGTTGGACGTGCGGCGGTTCCTGCGCTGGCTGTTCCCGGCCATGACCTACCTGTTTCGTTGCTTCTCAGACATGCGTACGTATAAGTGAAGTGTGCCGCCCGGGACGCCGGGCGGCACATGGGAGGACTACTGGCGCGGGCCGAGTGTCCATCGTGGTCCGGTGGGGCTGTCCTCGATGACGAGTCCGGACTGGTTGAGCTGGTCGCGGATGGCGTCGGCGGCGGGCCAGTCCTTGCGTTCGCGGGCTGCCTGGCGCTGGTCGAGGACGAGGCGTACGAGGGTGTCGACGACCCCGTGCAGATCGTCGCCGCGGTCACTCTCGCCCGCCCAGTGTTCGTCGAGCGGGTCGAGGCCGAGGACGCCGAGCATCGCGCGGACCTCCGCGAACCTGGCGACTGCCGCTTCCTTGTCGTCGGCGGCGAGTGCGGAGTTGCCCTGCCGGACCGTGGTGTGGACGATCGCCAGGGCCTGCGGGACGCCGAGGTCGTCGTCCATCGCCTCGGCGAAGGCGGGCGGGACCTCGGTGGCGGGCTCGACCGTCTCGCCCGCCTTCTCGGTGACCCGCTGGACGAAGCCCTCGATCCGTGCGAACGCGGACTCGGCCTCACGCAGGGCCTCCTCGCTGTACTCGATCATCGACCGGTAGTGCGGGGTGCCGAGGTAGTAGCGCAGCACGATCGGACGCCACTGCTTGACCATCTCGCTGACCAGCACGGAGTTGCCGAGGGACTTCGACATCTTCTCGCCGGACATGGTGACCCAGCCGTTGTGGACCCAGTACCTGGCGAACTCGTCGCCGAAGGCCTTGGCCTGGGCGATCTCGTTCTCATGGTGCGGAAAGATCAGGTCGATGCCGCCGCCGTGGATGTCGAAGGCGGTACCGAGGTACTTGTGCGCCATGGCGGAGCACTCCAGGTGCCAGCCGGGCCGGCCGCGGCCCCACGGGGTCTCCCAGCTGGGCTCGCCCGGCTTGGTGGCCTTCCACATCGCGAAGTCGCGCTGGTCGCGCTTGCCGGTCTCGCCCTCGCCGGACGGCTGGCGCAGGTCGTCCAGGTCCTGGTTGGAGAGCTCCAGGTAGCCGGGGAACGACTTCACGTCGAAGTAGACGTTGCCATCGGCCGCGTAGGCGTGACCGCGTTCGATCAGGCCCCGCATCATCTCGATCATCTCGGTGATGTGGCCGGTGGCGCGCGGTTCGTAGGTGGGCGGCAGGCAGCCGAGCGCGTCGTAGCCGGCGTTGAACGCCCGCTCGTTGTCGTACCCGATCGACCACCAGGGGCGGCCCTGCTCGGCCGACTTGCTGATGATCTTGTCGTCGATGTCGGTGACGTTCCGGATGAACGTGACGTCGTAGCCGCGGTAGGCGAACCAGCGGCGCATGATGTCGAAGTTCAGCCCGGACCGGATGTGCCCGATGTGCGGGGCGGCCTGGACGGTCGCGCCACAGAGGTAGATCGAGACACAGCCCGCGGTGAGCGGTACGAAGTCACGGATCTGCCGGGCGCTGGTGTCGTACAGGCGAATAGTCACGCCTCAAGGGTAGTGGGCGCGCACCAGTGCCCCGCGACCCCTTGGGGATCGCGGGGAAAGTTTGTGGCAGCGCAGTGGCTCCGGTGCTGTGGCCGGAAAGGTCGCCGGAAAGGTTTGCCGGAAAGCTCGCGGCGTCCGGTGCGGTGTATCGCACGGCGGAGGCCGCCCACGTGCTGGACGTCTGCGACAACGCGGCAAGGTGCCGTGCCGGGCGTCGCGACGGGGCAAAGCTTGCCTGGAGGGGTACTAGATCCTTCCGACGACCCTTCGCGGGGTGATCCGGACAACCACACGCTCGGCGTCGTCACCGGCCGCGGGGTTGAACTCCGCGTACTTCTTGCCGGTGTACTTCACCGAAAGCTCGTCGATGAGCTCCTGGCCGCCCTCGGTGGAGAGCACGGCCGCGCCACGGATCTCGGCGTACGTGTACGGCGCGGCGAAGGGCTGCACGACGACGGAGACCCGCGGGTCGCGGCGCAGGTTCTGTTCCTTGCGGCGGCCGACCGTCGTCGAGATGAGCACGTCGTCGCCGTCGCGCTTCACCCAGACCGGGGAGACCTGGGGGCTGCCGTCGGGCTGGATGGTGGCGACGGTGACGAAGACGGGCGTGTCGAGAAGCGCCTTGAGTTCTTCGGAGAGTGCGGCGGTCATGGCGTCCTCCAAGTGGGGTCGATGGTGCTCCTACCCGTACCCCAACCCCGCGTCACCGCTTCCGCTTCCCGTTCCTGCCCACCGGAAAGGTCGAAGGCGCGTGCGGTGCGCGGACGCTGCGGGTCAGGCCGTGCGGTAGACCAGTGCGGTCGCGATCCCCGCGAGGCCCTCGGCCCGCCCGGTGAAGCCGAGCCCGTCGGAGGTGGCGGCGGACAGCGAGACGGGCGCCCCCACGGCGGCCGACAGCACCTTCTGCGCCTCTTCGCGCCGCTTGCCGATCTTCGGCCGTACGCCGACGACCTGAACGGCGACATTGCCGATCTCGAAGCCCTCGGCCCGTACGATCCGCGCCGCCTCGGTCAGCAGGGTGACTCCGGCGGCGCCGGACCACTCGGGCCGCCCCGTGCCGAAGTGCTGTCCGAGGTCGCCGAGCCCGGCGGCCGAGAAAAGTGCGTTGCACGCGGCGTGCGCGACGACATCGGCGTCGGAATGGCCCGCCAGGCCAGGCCCCTCGCCCTCCCACAGCAGTCCCGCGCACCACAGCTCGCGGCCCTCTTCGAAGGCGTGAATGTCCGTGCCGATCCCGACGAGCGGGATCACGGGCCCGGTCCGTTCCTCAGAAGCCATCGTTCGCCCTCCTGCGTGCGAGTACCGCTTCGGCCAGCACCAGGTCCAGCGGCCGGGTCACCTTGAACGCCTCTTCGTGCCCGGGTACGACCACGACGGGCGCCCCGAGCTGCTCCACCATGCCCGCGTCGTCCGTGGCGCCGTCGCCGCTGACAGCGACGGTCTTGTGCGCGCGCACGAGCGTGTCGCGGTCGAAGCCCTGCGGAGTCTGCACGGCGCGCAGCCTGGCCCGTACGGGCGTACCGAGGACCGGCTCCGGCTCCCCCGGCGGGCCGGGCTCGACCTCCTTGACCGTGTCGGCGAGCGGCAGCGCGGGGACGACCGCGGGCGCCCCGTCCCGTACCGCCTCGATCACCGCGTCCACAGTGTCGACGGGCACCAGCGGGCGCGCCGCGTCGTGGACGAGGACGACGCGGACGCCCTCGGGCAGGGCATCGAGGCCGAGCCGCACCGACTCCTGGCGGGTCTCGCCGCCGGGCACGACGAGGTAGTCGGTGCGCTCGGGCAGGGAGTGCTCGTCGAGCAGGTTCTTGACCTCGGGGGCGCCGTCCGGCGGCGCGACGACGACGACCA
This sequence comes from Streptomyces sp. NPDC002785, assembly GCF_040295565.1. Lineage (NCBI taxonomy): Bacteria > Bacillati > Actinomycetota > Actinomycetes > Kitasatosporales > Streptomycetaceae > Streptomyces > Streptomyces sp. NPDC002785. The sequence continues at coordinate 6,114 of NZ_JBEOVN010000216.1, forward strand.
GAGAGACGGAACGGGACGCCGCCATGGCCCGTACCGCATGGATGAGCATGGGCGTCCCGCCCAGCGCGCGGAGCGCTTTGGGAGCGCCCGGGCCGAGCCGTACGCCGCGGCCGGCCGCGGGAATCACGGCGGCGGTGCGGTACGGACGCGATTGATCAGACATCGGTTGCACTCCGAAGCTTCGGCATGTTTGTTTCCACAGCCGACATGGGTATGGCCACAAGCGAGCCGGGCGCCACGCCATGACTCGACCGGGCCCTTTCCGTGACACCCGGTCGAAGTCGGACGAGCCGCACCGGTCGCTCGGGATCGGCTACACAAGATCGCGAGCAACGTATCGGGGGGATCGCCGATGAAGCCAACGCATCGGCGAGTCAGGACGTAATCCAGACACGTCGTGGCGGAATCCAGACATGCCGCAGCGCCCGACGACAAACCGTGAATACGGTTGTCAGCGGGCACCGCGGCACATTTTTCACGACCGGCGTGAGCCGGTTCAGGACGCGAGTACCTCGTCGAGCAGAGCCTCGGCCTTGTCCTCGTTCGTGTTCTCCGCGAGAGCGAGCTCGCTCACCAGAATTTGGCGAGCCTTGGCGAGCATGCGCTTCTCGCCTGCGGAGAGTCCACGCTCGCGTTCGCGACGCCACAGGTCGCGAACGACTTCGGCGACCTTGATGACATCGCCGGAGGCGAGCTTCTCCAGATTTGCCTTGTAGCGCCGGGACCAGTTCGTCGGCTCTTCGGCATACGGTGCACGCAGCACCTCGAAGACCCGGTCCAGCCCCTCCTGCCCGACTACGTCGCGCACACCCACGAACTCCGCATTGTCCGCCGGCACACGAACCGTCAAGTCGCCCTGGGCGACCTTGAGCACCAAGTAGGTCTTGTCCACGCCTTTGATCTGGCGAGTTTCGATAGCCTCGATCAGCGCGGCCCCGTGATGGGGATAGACCACGGTGTCGCCAACCTTGAACGTCATGTGACAGGTACCCCTTCCGTGGCTATCAAGGGTAACACGAGAACAGCTTCTCCTGAATGACGTTTCCGCAGGTCAGGGCATATCTCGGGGCTTGACAACAGCAACACGTACGTGCTTCGACGGGCTCACGGAAGACGGTATTCGCAGGTCGGAGCGGCTGTACGGGCAGGGCGAAACGCACACGTTACACGCATCCGAACCCCCCTCCGAAGTGGCCGAACGCCCCATTTTGCCGGATTCTGCATGATGAACTTTCCGTACTCCGTTCGGAGATCGATCACCCGCACGGACGTAAGTGTGACTGATCAATGGAATTGATCAGCGCTGCGGTGTGATCGGTTATGCGAGCGGAATGCGCCACGCTCCATGAATTGATCACCGGCGATATGTGAACGGCGCGTGTCGACCGGATTCTGGATGCGCCGGTCCGCAAACCCCGGCCGGGTGCGGGCCCCGAGCGGCACCGGCCCCGGGAAGTGCCGTGGCGCGAAGGGGCGGGTCGGGTGCGGGGCCGACGGGGTGGCTCGGTAGCCTAAGGCTGCTGACACACCCTTAGGGCGGCTTTACGTCGCCTGCCCCTCCCGTCCGCAGTCCGAACGTTAAAGGAGTTGCCGCCGCCGTGAGCCGCAGCCTTCGACACGGCGCCCTCGCCGCCACAGCCATCGTGTTCTCGATCGCCTCGCTCACCGCGTGCGGTGCGGGCAATGACGCCGCGACGCTCAAGATCAGGCCGGACTCTGCCGCCACCACCTCCGGTGACATCAGCATCCAGAACGCGAACGTCATCACCCAGCCCGAGCGCAACGCCGAGGGCCCGGCCGTCGTCAGTGCGACGCTGTTCAACAGCGGCGCCAAGCCGCAGACCCTGGACGCCGTCACCCTGCCGGGTACGAGCGCCGCGGTGCAGCTGCACGCCGCCAAGGGTTCCGGTCCCGTCGTGGTCCCGGCCGGCGGCCGCGTGATCATCGGCGGCAAGGGCAACGCGTCCGCCGTCATCGAGAACGGCCGCGAGGCCGCGCAGGCCGGCAATGTGCAGCCCGTCGCCTTCAAGTTCAGCTCGACCGGTGAGGTCTCGCTCAGCGCGTTCGTCGTTCCGGCGACCAGCTACTTCACGGACTTCGGTCCGAGCTCGCTGCCGGTGGCACCGTCGCAGTCGCCCGGGGCGAAGTCCTCCGCCACGCCGGGGGCTCCGGCGGGCGGGTCGGAGCCCGACAGCGACACGGGCACCCCGAGCGACGACGCGTCCGCCTCGTCGCAGACCGGCTGACCGTACGCAGGTACGCGGACGGCGGAGGGCGCACTCCCTTTCGGGGTGCGCCCTCCGCCGTCGCATACGGGCCGGTTTACGGCTCGAACTTGTATCCCAGGCCCCGCACCGTCACCAGGAAGCGCGGGGCGCCCGGGTCGGGCTCGATCTTGGCGCGCAGGCGCTTGACGTGGACGTCGAGGGTCTTGGTGTCGCCCACGTAGTCCGCGCCCCAGACCCGGTCGATCAGCTGCATGCGGGTCAGGACCCGGCCGGCGTTGCGCAGCAGCATCTCAAGCAGGTCGAACTCCTTGAGCGGGAGGTCGACCTTGCCGCCGGAGACCGTGACGACGTGGCGGTCCACGTCCATCCGGACCGGGCCCGCCTCCAGGGCGGCCGGCGTGACCTCCTCCGGCTCACCGCGCCGGCGCAGCACCGCGCGGATGCGGGCGACGAGCTCCCGCGAGGAGAACGGCTTGGTGACGTAGTCGTCGGCCCCTATCTCCAGGCCCACGACCTTGTCGATCTCGCTGTCCTTGGCCGTGACCATGATCACGGGGACGTTGGACCTGCTGCGCAGCTGACGGCAGACCTCCGTGCCGGGCAGGCCCGGCAGCATCAGGTCGAGCAGCACGAGATCGGCGCCGTTGCGCTCGAACTCGTCAAGCCCGTCCGGGCCCGTGGCCGCGATGGCGACTTCGAAGCCCTCCTTGCGGAGCATGTAGGACAGAGCGTCGCTGAAGGATTCCTCATCCTCGACGACAAGCACTCGGGTCACGGAAGGACCTCCGGGGCAGGGAATGGATCAAGGGTGTCGGGGTGAGCGGGTCCGTGGGGGCCCTCGTCGCCGTTGACGATGAGCGGTCCGCCCGAGCTGCGGTCCCGTTCCCGTACGGAGCCCGCTTCGGGCAGCCGCAGGGTGAAGGTGGAGCCCTGGCCCTCCGAGCTCCAGACCGTGACCTCCCCGCCGTGCGAGGCGGCCACGTGCTTGACGATGGCGAGGCCGAGGCCGGTGCCACCGGTGGCCCGTGAGCGGGCCGGGTCGACGCGGTAGAAGCGTTCGAAGACCCGCTCGCGGTCCGTCTCCGAGATGCCGATGCCCTGGTCGGTCACCGCTATCTCGATCTGGTCCCCGCCGGGTACGGACAGTCGCCTGGCGGCGATGCCCACTCGGGTACGGGCGGGGCTGTAGTTGACGGCGTTCTCGACGAGGTTGCCGAGCGCCGCTGCGAGCTGGCCGCGGTTGCCCCAGATACGGAGCTCCGCGGCGCCGCCCGCTGCCATGGTGATCTGCTTCGAGCCGGCCTGCTGGCGGCAGCGGTCGATGGCCTCGGCCACCAGCTCGTCCACCCGGACCGGCTCGGCGTCCTCCAGCGGGTCGTCGTTCTGCACCCTGGAGAGGTCGATGATCTCCTGTACGAGGTTGGTCAGCCGGGTCGCCTCGATCTGCATCCGCCCCGCGAACCGCTCCACCGCATCCGGGTCGTCGGAGGCGTCCATCACGGCCTCGGAGAGCAGCGAGAGCGCGCCGACCGGGGTCTTGAGCTCATGGCTGACGTTGGCGACGAAGTCGCGTCGTACCGCTTCTATACGGCGCGCCTCGGTGAGGTCCTCGACCAGCAGGAGCACCAGCCGGGAGCCCAGCGGGGCGACCCGGGCGGAGACCGCGAGGGCCTCGCCACGGCCCGTACCGCGCCTGGGAAGGTCCAGTTCGACCTGTCGTATCTCACCGTCGCGGCGGGTGTCCCTGGCCATGTGCAGCATCGCGTCGACGGCGAGCCGTCCGCCCCTGACCAGTCCCAGCGCATAGGCGGCGGAGCTGGCCTTGACCACGCTGTCGCTCTCGTCGAGCACGACCGCGGAGGAGCTGAGCACGGACAGGACCGTGTCCACGCCGGGGGGCAGGGGGGCGTTGCTGTCAGGCCGCAGGGAGGCTCGCGTCGGCTTCTTCTGGTCGCGCTCGCTCCAGCGGAACGCCAGCATGGCGATCACTCCGGTGCACGCACCGCCGATCGCCGCAGCTGCGGCGACTGCCGCGTTCACGTCCATACGTCAAGGTTATGCGGGTCCGGGAGGACTCTCCCAGCCATCCGAGTGCGTATCCGATCACTCGTCGCCCAGAGTTCACCGAGGAGCAAGTGTTGGTTCACTTGGGCGGCCGGAAGCCGACGCGTACGCCGCCCAGGGTGGCAGCGTGGGGTTCATACCTGGCCCCGGCCTTACACAGAGGACTGGAGAGGGACTTCCATGCGTGACGCGTACCACGAGGAACTCGACTCGATCGGCGAGGGGCTGGTCGAGATGGCCCGGCTCGTCGGATCGGCGATCGGCCGGGCGACGACGTCCATGCTCGATGCCGATCTCAAGCTCGCGGAGAGCGTGATCGCCGCGGACCAGAAGGTCGACGACCTCCAGCACGACCTGGAAGCGCGGGCCATCGCCCTGCTCGCGCGCCAGCAGCCGGTGGCGACCGATCTGCGGATCGTGGTCACGTCGCTGCGGATGAGCGCCGACCTGGAGCGCTCGGGCGACCTCGCCCAGCATGTCGCCAAGCTGGCCCGTCTGCGGTTCCCGCAGTCGCCGGTGCCGCACGACCTGCACGCCACCATTCTGGAGATGGGACAGCTGGCGCAGCGCCTGATGGCCAAGGCCGCCGAGGTGATCATCACCAAGGACGTCGATCTGGCGCTCCAGCTGGAGCAGGACGACGACGAGATGGACCTGCTGCACCGCACGCTGTTCCAGCACCTGATGGACGACCGCTGGAAGCACGGCATCGAGACCGCCGTCGACGTGACGCTGCTCGGCCGCTACTACGAGCGCTTCGCCGACCACGCGGTGTCGGTCGCCAAGCGGGTGGTCTACCTGGTGACGGGCGAGCACGCCGACGAGATCCAGCAGCAGTCACCGGTGGAGGGCGCGTAACGGCGTACATCGTCGCGTCCGGGTCGCATATGCGTCTCTGCGCATGTGCGCCGTTGATGCGCCCGCCCAGTTGGGCATGCAATGGGGTGGGGCGGCACGCCTTGTCCGTACGCCCCGGTCGTACGCGCATCGTTGGGGCGTACGGCCCTGTCGTGTGCAATGAGGAGGAACCATGGCCGATTCCCCCATGACCGACCCCCAGCAGGAGACACCCGCTGAAGTGGTGCATCTGACCGTGCTCGGCGCCTGCGGCTGCGGCTCGGGCTGCGGATGCGGCTGCCAGTCCGGGGCCCCGTGCCAGTGCGGTGGCTGCTGCGGCTGACCGGCCGGCCTGCACGGAGCCGGAAAGGCGCCCCCTTCGCGGACTGCCTGACCGTTCTGCGCTGGGTC
>NZ_JBEOVN010000217.1:0-11573 GCF_040295565.1 Streptomyces sp. NPDC002785
CGGACCTCTTCCATCTCCTCAGGAGTCACACCTGAAAGAAGATCACAACCCTACTCCTGCTTGATTATCCGGGGTACCTAACAAAGCCCTACTAGCAGTGCGCCCAGCGGCACCGTCCACGACCGGGGCACGCGCATTTTGTCTGCCTGGCGTGTGGGGTAGTCGTGACCGATGAAGTTGGCGATGGCAGCCGAGCCGTAGACGACCGAGGCAAACGAGGTAGGCGGCGAACACGGGACTCTCCCCATGTGTGAGAACAGCGGTGAGTGTTCGCTTCTTGGACGGGCCGACGCCGCCGAAAGTGACATGGCCTGGCGGAGCAGTTCCTGGAGGGAGCCACACCCATTGGAGATGGGTGCAGTTTCTTTGCAGGGACTGGCCTGAGGTCGCGTGTGCGCTATTCGGATCGGCGGCGGATCGCGGAGAGCAGGCGGCGCATGCCGACCACATGTCCACCCGTTCCTATGACGAGCCGTCGGTAGAAGCCACCAGCCGGGCCGGGGAAGGCCGCCCGGCTCTCGGCGCGCAACCGTGACCGACCCGGGCCAACGTGCTCAAGGCGGAAGATCAAGGCATAGGTCGAGAAGCGGTGGGTCCCTTGCAGGACCAGCTCACGCCCCGGAGCCGCGGCGACCACCCGAAAACCGGGCAAGGTCGAGCCCTCGGCAAGAGGCCTCGGCCCGGACGCCGTGTGGTCGACAGCCCCGACCAGCCGCGCGTAGCCGGCCATACCGCGGCGCGAGAAGGCCCCGTCCAAGGCTTCACCCAGATGGCACCAGACATCGTCGGTCCCCGCCACGATGTCCGTCGCATGCTCATCCACAAACGGCAGCGAAGTAATCTCCATCAAAGCCCTCCCCCAAAGGTTGCCGCCCCGCGCTCCTGGAGCCGTCGATCAACAGCCCCGTCACCACCTCCACCGGCAGCACGGACGGTAGGCGGCACCACAGGACCAGTACAGCACCCCCAACTTTCCCGCCTGGGTCGGTCCCCGCCGGCGAGCCGCACCCATTGGGGGCGTTCGGCCGGACCCGCACCGGGAGACGTGGGCGACGGCCCACAGATCACGGCCGCACCGGCTCAGAGGAATCCCCCGATGCGACACCCAACGACCTCACTGTTTGGGCTGGTTACGCATCTGAAAGCCCCTCCACATCTGGGGAACGCGCCAGACCGCAAAGTACGCCGCGGAGACGTTCAAACAGGTCGTCGAGTGAGCGGAAACATCTTGCTGAGACGCGGCAGCCGACGAGACGCTTCATCCACGTCCGCACATCCCACTCCTCGCCGCTCGGTTCGGGGTTGCACGGGATGTCCAGTCCCTCGGCCTCCAATGCCTCCTCAAGGCCCTCCTCTTCACCCGTCAACATGTCGAACGCCTCAGCCGCGACGTAGTCCAACAACTCCCACTCGGGCCACTCGTCGTCCGACCATGTCTTCAGGGGCCGCCCGGCGCCGTCGTCATCAGCCGACTGCTCGGATTCCGCCAGTCCACCGGAGACAACTGGACCCGCAAAAGCCAAGGCTTCGGCGCCGAGTACGCCGCAGAAGTCAGCCGCAGGTGAGCAGCCAGCAGGCGCCGACTGCGAGTACCCGGTACTCCCAGAGCGCGTGCCGTGGAACGCTGTCCCTCATGAGTGAGCTGACTCCCTACGACGACGACCGAGCCGCCTACTCCTGACAGGGATTGGCCCGACTCGTGCTCTCCGACCATGCCAGAGACGTCGCGGACAGCGCCGCTGGGCTTATGGGCGCCCGCCACGATGCCGAGCGTTGCTCGGGACCAGCCCGCCCGCCTGCGATGGAGGCCATTTCAATGGGGCACGCACGGGCGGTCAACTAGACCTAGAACTGGGTTAGTTTGGGACGGGAGGATTCGAGTGCAACGGGGGGATTGCATTGAGAGAAGAGTCAAGATCCGAGCCGGAGGGAACTCCCAGTCCCGTTCCCTCAAGCCCAGAGCCGCTGCCAGGCGATGACGTTGGTCCTGAGCCTGCACGTCAGCCGGTTCCTGAGCCGGTTCCTGAGCCGGTTCCTGAGCCCGAGCCTGAGCCCGAGCCTGAGCCTGAGCCTGAGCCCGAGCCCACTCCGACACCAGGAATCGATCCTCCGCCCTTCAGAGGCATGCGCGCCGCATGGCGACGCCTACGAGCTCTTGACGTTGCCAATCAGATAGCCCTGGGCGCCCTCGCCCTTTCACTGATCACACTCGCCGTAAACCCGTTGTCCTCCGCATACAACAATCTGTTCGGAAACGATACGGTGGCAATCGAAGCCAAGGAAATGGACCATTTTTGCCAGGCCGAGTGGTCCGTGCTCGCAGGGAACGATCAACTGTTGCCACGTCTTGCCAATAGTGCAGACAAGGACTTGGCCCGTTGGGAACAGCAGAACCGCATCGCGCACCGAGGCTTGGTCGTCTCTCTGGCCACCGTGCGGGGCAATGCGGAGAAGGCGGCTGTTCTGCGGGATGTGACGATCACGGTACTGCGTCGCGAGACCCTCCCCGCCGGGCTACGAGCCGCTCCGAAGCAGCGGGGGTGCGGTGGGGCGCCGCGTCCTGAGGCGGTGGGGGTGAATCTTGATCTGCTGGCGGTCGGACGGCCCGTTTCGGTGACTACTTTGGCGGGCAAGCCAGGTCAGCGTGCGGCAGCCAAGGAAGCTGCGGATTACGGTGATCCGGTTGCGCTGCCTCACACGCTGACTGCCGACGATGTGTATTCCCTGTTTCTCATCGGAATGACCGAGCGATTCGACTGCTCCTGGCAGGCGACGTTCAGCTGGTGGGACGGTGAGGAGAGCCGCGAGACGGTAGTGAACAACGAGGGGCGCCCGTTCCGTGTCATCGCGGATCCGCGGGCTGCCTCATGACACGTCACGCTGCCGGCCAGGCCACGATGGTGGCCGCCTTGTCCATAGCCGTTGTGCACAGCATCGGTGTCCTGCCCATGCAGATCCGCTGGGCCGAAACAGTGCCCGGCGCAAACCTCAACCAGGGAAACTTCTTCCCTGCCTTTCCGCTGGACATGGCGACTCCGTTCAGCACTGCGGCGAGAATGCTGACCGTTTCTCCGGTCTGGCTGCTTGGTGACCGGGTGGGGACTGCTGCTCTACTGCGGGAGGCAGTATGGCTAACGGTTTTCGTCACTGTTTTATGTGCGGTGACTTCCGCTTTGGCGCCTCGCTTGGGTGGGCAACGTTTCAGCGCAGCGTCCCACGCCGTAGCGCTTGTGACTCTTGCTCCAGTGGTGCACACCGTCACCCTGCTGATTGTCAGCGCTCCGCAGATCTTCACCGAAACAGGTCCCCGCGGAGAGATCGCGGACATGATGGGCGGAAGTCAAGCCCCGCTGGCGCAGACCCTCGCGGATGCACGTGCCGGTGCCCCGCACGCGGTGTGGCTGGGAACGGTTTCCGCAGCGACTGTCATGGTGTCGGCCCTGATTCGCCGGGCGCGAGCTGCGTCGGCCCGGCCATCTGTGAGACGTGTTGTGCTGCTGACCCTGGCTGTTCTGCGAGGCCCCGCCTCTACGGTGTGGCGCAGGATCGGCGAAACGTTGCTCGCTGCAGGAACCGGTTACGCGTTCTTACGTCTATTTGAGTCCGACTGGCTCACAGTCGCCCTTCCGAAGGTGCTGGTTTTCTTCTGCACAGGGGAAAACCATACGGATATCTGTGGTGACCAGTTGGCGGAGGTATTTCTCCGGGAACCGTCTCCCCCCCTGATCGGGGAGGTGGAGCAGGTCTATGCAGAGCTTGTCGATTCGATGGTCAAGCCAATCGCCTACGCTTGGTTCGCGATTGTGTTCGCCGGAGTGTTCTTCGTGTTGCGCTCATTGCCCAGTCTCCGCCGGGTTCCGGTGCAAGCAACTGGGTTACTTATCTCGTTCTGGGCTGCTTACACCGCCGGCACGGTCGCCTACGCGTTCTACGTCGTTCCATTCGGTACAGGTCCATCCACCACACCTGGCCAGCCGTCCGTTCTTTACTCGGTCCTCCCGCTGCTGCTGCTCGGGCTACACAATGCGGTGTTCACAGCTCCTGCGGCCGCGCTCATCGCCACCGGGGTCGCGACCCTGCGTCGCCGGCTGTGGAAGGTCTGGGCCTAACCTCAATACCAGTGACTTAAGGGATTGGGTCCCAGCTTCGTGTGACCTTGGTTGGCGGGTTGATCGGGACGGTGCGCCAGTGCGGGGCGATGGCAACGGCCTCGGCCGGGCTCTGGTCGGGTTGGGGGACGTGGCGGTGCTGGTCTCGTTTGACGCCGAAGCTGGACATCTTGCGTTTGATGACACGGGGGTTGAAGCGTCTGCGGCGGGCGGGGAGCCGGTGCCGGGCTATCTTGCGCAAGCCCTCGGCGAGGGCTGTGGCCAGGCGGTCAGGGGGAAAAGGCCGCCTGCGCGGTGACCTGTCGGCCCGCGAGGCGGATACTGCGGGTGAAGGAGAGCCGGTCGGTGTCGAGTTGGGTCTCATTGGCGGTGTCGTGCATCAGGGTGCGGATTGCGTAGTGGACCAGCAAGTGACCCCAGATCTCCTGCTCGACACCGTCAGGAGAGCCTGAGCGCAGGATCTGCGCAGGGCCGCGCTGATGGGTCTTCAGCTCGTCCAGCGCGGTCTCGATCTCCCACCGCTCGTGGTAGAGCGCGGCCAGCTCAGTGGCGGGGGCGGCCCCGGGATCGAGAATTGTGGTGATCAGCCGGTAGGGGGTGTCCTGTTCGGGGTAACCGGGGCCCTGAAATGCTGTCGATCATGACAACTGCATCTTCGGACCTCGCCGGCTTCGCTTATCACCGCATGGGCCGCTGCGCCGGCCGCCAGCGCTGGTGGCGGCCAGCACTCGGCACCGTGCTGTTCGTCCCGAGTTGGATCGTGATCGTTCTCCTGCTGTACGCCTTCTCCTACGCCCTCGGAACGGCAGCCGGATACCCGGAACTACCCGACGGCGGCGTGGACTTAGGCCCACTGGGCAACATGGCACTGGACCTGACGTACATCGCGATCGCCCTGCCCCTCATCCTGCTCGCCGTACGGTGGACCGAGCGACGCCCGGCCGGCACCCTGTCGTCGGTCACCGGACGACTGCGGCTCCGCTGGCTGGCCCGGTGCCTGCTGGCAGCCCTCCTCCCGGTGGCCCTGCTCGCACTGAGCACCGTCCTCCTACCCGACGACGGTTCCGCCTCCGCAGAGTCCGCCGCATGGATCGGCTGGCGCCCGTTCCTCACATCCCTGGCCGTCCTGGCCGTCTTCGTCCCGGTGCAAGCCGCAGCCGAGGAGTACGTCTTCCGGGGCTGGCTGACCCAGGCAGTCGGCACCTTCCTACGCTCACCCTGGCTCGCCGTGCTGCCACAAGCCGCACTGTTCGCCACCGCCCACGGTTGGGGCACCACGTGGGGCTTCATCGACCTGCTGCTCTTCGGCCTGGTGGCGGGGTGGCTGACCAACCGCACGGGCGGCCTGGAAGCCTCCATCGCCCTGCACGTGCTGAACAACCTGCTGGCCTTCGGCGTCTCCGCTGCAGTCGTCGACGGACTGTCCTCCGACGACACCGCCGCCGACGCACCGTGGCAACTCGCGCTTGCGGACATGGCGACCGTCCTGCTCTACGCCGCGATCGTCCTACGCATGACCCGCCGTCACCGCCCGCAGCGCCTCGCGCCCCCAATGGCCACGCCGTCGGCGCCGAACCCAAATCCCCAGCCGTTCGTCGCCCCGCCGACAGGCGCGCCGCGCTCATACGAGGCCGCGTCCGACCCCGGCAGGCCGAGCTGCGGAGAGCGGCCGGTGCGAGAGAGCGACCTCTGAAGGCCCCGGTGTCCTCAAGGGCACGCACCGCCGGGCTGTGGACTCGACTGTGCTCGACGATGCGGTGGCCACACAGGACACCGTCACCCAGATCACCGCCGCCATCCGCGCGGTGACGCGGACCAGGGCCTCTTCCGGATGGGCGTGCTGTGAGCCCTCGTCGTCGCAGCACCCAGCCGCGCGCGAGGTCAGCCCTCACCAGGCAGGGCCGACGACGTCCCGTTGATCCTCGCGATCCGTTCGCGCCAGGGGATGCGGTCGGGCTCCGGCTCGGGGGCGTCGTGGATCATCGCGCGCGCTGCGGACCGGCGGCACGGGGCGCATTCCGTCTCGTCGGCCAGTGGGCGGAAGACGTGTTTCTCGCCCGGGCCCTTGCACTCCAGCAGCTCGCGAACGGGCGGGGGCTTGTGGGGTTGGAGTGGGGCCTGAGGCTCCGGGAGTTTCTGGACGAGGCGGTAGCGGAGGAAGCCGACCGCTGAGCGCACGCCGCTCTCCGGGCGTTCGGCGAGTAAGGCCTGGCGCAGATCGGACTCGCTCAGGCCACGCTCCAGCCACTTGACCGCCTCCACGGCAAGCGCCCGGGCCTCGCGTACGCCCAGGTGCAGTTCGCGGCGGGAGTGGCGCAGGGAGAGCAGGACCCGTTCTGCCCGGGCCAGTTGGAGGGAGTCGGTCGACGCCGCCATCGGCTCGGGATCCGGGTCCGCCGTTGACTCGGCTTCGGAGGGTGGGTGGGGAGTGGTCTTATCACTGTGGTCTTCTACCGGTTCATAGCCACCGGTCGGCCGGGCAGTCGGTTCGCCGACCGTCGGGAACTGCGTACTCGGCGGCGGAGACGTGGGCGGCGCCCCTCGCAGGTGTCCCGCCTGCTCGCTCGTCAGGGGGGTGTTCGCGACCAGTTGCTCGGTGATCCAGCGGCCCCCGTCGCCCTGGCTTCGCCACTCGTGTACGTATCCGTGCTCGACCAGCTGCACCTTCGCCTTCTGGTACGCGCGGCCCTTGATGCCCAGCTTCTGGGCGAGTTCGCTCAAGGGCTTGGACGTGGAGTCCTCGGGAAGGCCCTGGACGTAAAGGATCAGGATCTTCGCGTCGCTGTTCAGACGCGGTTGGCGGACGACATCGTGCGATGCCTTCGTATAGCGCGCGGACGGCGCGATAGCATGACGCAGCATTTCCGGTGGGCTTCTTCCACTGGTGGTGTAGGCCCTCGGTTGGTGTTACAGCACCGCCGGGGGCCGCCCTATGCGCGCGTGAACACACAGAGCGTGATGGTTTCGTCACCGTACCGCACGATCCCCACCTCCCACCACGCGAACGGGACTTCGCACCACGCGCTCGAAGTCGGCGCCAGTGCCGGTCGGGCGAGACAGAGCGAACCGTGTCGGTGGATCGCCGGTTCAGCCGGCCCCGAAGTCGACCCTCGGGCGTGGCGCCCCCGTCGCGCGGGCCGCGATTTGACACGTCTCCACATATCGCGAAAGCTAGATGCGTTCCATAGAGAGTGGAGAGGCATCCGGTGGACCCCCTGGTCGTACACAAGGCGCTCGCCAACCCCGCGCGCCTGCAGTTCATGCAGTGGCTCAAGGATCCGGCGAAGTACTTCGACGAGGACTCCTACCAACAGCAGGGGCTCGGCTTCCACATCGGTGTGTGTGTCGGTGACATCCAGAAGCGTGCGGGGCTGGCGCAGTCAGTGGTGTCCGGATACCTGCAGACCCTGAAGGACGCGGGTCTGCTCACCTCGGAACGCATCGGCAAGTGGACGTACTACCGACGTAACGAGCCGGTGATCGCCGAGTTTGCCGCGCACGTACGCGACGAGCTGTAGGACGCGCCACCCCGACCCCCTTGGGGCCCTTGCGCAAGGCCCCCACAAGCCCATGCATCTACTTTTCTAGATTTGATGAAAGGTCGCGATGAGAAAGACCTCCCTCACCGTCCTGGTGCTCGCCCTCGGCGTGTTCGGGATCATCACCACCGAGATGGGCATGGTCGGCGTGCTCCCCCAGGTCTCGGCCGAGCTCGGTGTCACGCCGTCCACCGCCGGATGGCTCGTCGGGGTCTTTGCACTGGTCATCGCTGTGTCCGGGCCGTTCACGACACTGCTCGCCTCCGGCGTCGACCGTAAGAAGGTGCTTGCCGCCGCGATAGCCGTGTTCGCCGTCTCCAACGCCGTCTACGCGCTCACCACGCAGTACGAGGTGATGCTGGCCTTCCGCGTCATCCCCGCACTCTTCCATCCGGTGTTCTTCGCGGTCGCGCTCGCGACCGCCGCACGGCTGGTGCCCGCCAAGGACGCGACCCGGGCCACGACGACCGTGTTCGGCGGAGTCACCGTCGGCTTCGCCTTCGGTGTGCCGCTGACCTCGTACCTCGCCGAGCATGTGTCCCTGCCGTCGGCGTTCTGGTTCGGTGCGCTCGTCAATCTGATCGCCTTCCTCGGCATCCTGCGGTTCGTACCGCCGATGCCCGTCGGGCAACGGGTTTCCTACGGTGCCCAGTTGAGCGTTCTCAAGCGGCTCCCAATGTGGCTGACCATTGTGTCCGTCGTCTTCGTCTTCGCCGCGATGTTCTCGGTCTACGGCTACTTCGCCGAGTACCTGGGACAGGTCACGCACATGGACGGCACCTGGGTCAGCGCCATGCTGATGGCGTTCGGCATCGTGATGATCCTCGGGAACTTCGCCTTCGGCAGTCTGCTGCGGCGCAACCTCATCCGCACCGTGGTCGCCTACCCGGTTCTGTGTCTGCTCGTCTACGTGCTCCTGTACGCCGTCGGCCCCATGTTCGCGCCGATGGTCCTGGCCGTGCTGATCTGGGGGGCCGTGCACTCGGGCGGGCTCATCGTGAGCCAGAGCTGGCTGGGCAGGGACGCCGTCGACGCGCCCGAGTTCGGCAACAGCCTCTTCATCTCGTTCTCGAACCTCGGCATCACCGTCGGAACCGCGGTCGGGGGCTGGGTGATGGCTGAGTACGGTGCCCGCCGGCTCGCCTGGGCAGGCGTGGGATTCGCGGTCGCCGCGCTGATCACCATGGCGCTGCGGCTGAGCCTGGAACGCACCGGTGAGCGGCACGCGCCGCTGGCCGACCCGGAGGCTCGGACACCCGGAGGGGCTCGGACCTGAGCCTCACGGGCCATCCGGGCCGGCCTGCGACGCCGCGGGATCAAGGCCGCCATCCCCGAACGTGCCCGCCAGGTCGGCAACCGGCGGCGACGAGGAAACCGGGGCGGACGCCGCCCTGCCTTCGAGCCGGAGGCGTACAAGCACCGCAACGTCGTCGAACGCTGCTTCGCCCGACTCGGAGGAGCTCACAAAATGGGTGCCCGGCTCGCTCTCCTCCGGCTCCGCGAAACCACACATGATCAAGCGTTGTCGGCTACCTGGGCCGGTCCGCGAAAGCCGTCCGCGTGATCTCCAGTGCATCGAGCCGCGACATGAGCTGAGTCTCTTGCTGTGATGTGACGGAAATCCACAGGGCTGTTCCCGTGTCGTCGGCGCTGAAGAGCGGCTGTCCCTGCCGCCATGCCTCGGCATGGATTGTGTATGGGGCCAAGGCCAGCAGTACATCGAACTGTGCGTCGTCGTGGACATCAACATCGATCCCCATTCCGGGATCGCTCGTCGCTGAACGGAGGCCATCGGTCAAAGCGTCCTCGGCCATCAACAAGGCGCGCTCGTAGGCGGGTACGACCTCTTGCGGCCAGGCTTCGTCGCTGTAGGCATCAACGTGAGCGTTCTCGATGCTGTCCCGCAGAACGAGAAGTGCCTCACGATGCGCGTGCACGATGTCCGCAGCGTCCAGGCCACTCCGAAGAAACAGCTCGCGACGTGCCCCATCGCCATTACTGATCACGCTGCTCAGCTTCTCACGCGAGGTGCTCCCAGCCATCGCAGGGACCGCCAATTGTCAGACAGAGCCCAGTGTTGGCGGCCAGGAGGCGAGCAGGAGAGGGATACTCATAGGGAGGCCGAGTTCGCCATTCCGCCACGATCTTGCCCAAATCCCTTTTAAGATCGCCGAGAAGGCGGTTCTCCGCATCTTTATGTACTCCCTCACGAGCAGGGCTCCAGGCCCTTCTGAACGCTGAGAGCAGGGCATGACATCGACAAATGAACAAGCGAAGAGAGCCGCGCCCGAGCCGCGTCGGCGGCGTCCGGGCGCGCTCGGTCGCCGCACCGCCGGCTGCGTGGCCGCGCTCGCCTTGGGAATCGGTAGTGGCTCGTTAGCCATGGCGCCGACGGCGTACTCACAGCCGGGAGACGGATCGGTGACGGTCCGGGTGATCCGGGCCGTGGACACCAGCGGCGCGTGGAAGCCCGCGCTGGAGCCGGGCATGGCGGGTGTCAAGGTGACGCTCACCGACGATGCCGGGGTGGGCATCGAGGGGGTTACGGCGGCCGACGGCACCGTGACCCTGACTCCGACGGCGGGCAAGTCCACCAGCGGCAAATACCGTGTGCAGGTGGTGAATCCGAAGCCGGGTGTGCTGTTCCCGGCCTTCGCCTCGCGCCAGGGGCTGGACGGTGCGCCCAACCAGTTGAGCAGCAATGAGGAGTTCGTCGACCTCTCCGGCGAGAAGAACGTGGCGTACACCACCGGGCTGTGGAACCCGGGCGACTACTGCCAGAAGAACGCACCGCTGATGACGTCCTGTCAGCCCACCAAGCGCGAGGGCGGGGCTCAGCGCACGCTGGTCTCCTTCCCGTACGACGCGCGCGGCCAGGACGGCGTCGACGTCAACGTCACGAACATCGCCACCAACGCCGAGACCGGCACGCTGTTCGGCATCGCGTGGAACAAGGCCGACAAGCGGGTGTTCTCCTCGGCAGTGGCCAAGCGCACCACGGACTACGGTCCGGGCGGCGCCGGGGGGATCTATGTGACCGACCGTGCGCAGAAGAAGACCACCCTGTTCACCGTCGTCCCGGACGCGGGGACGACGGCGCACGGCCCGGGTACTGACGACGCCTTCCTCGCCGTGCCCGGCAAGGAGAGCCTGGGCGGCATCAAGATCACCGATGACGGCAAGGACCTGTTCGTCGTCAACCTCAACAACCGCAAGCTCTACCGTTATGACGCCACGGTGGCTACCGCGGCGGCGCCGAAGGCCGTCACCGCCATCCCGGACCCGGGCTGTCCGGCGGCGGTGGACTGGCGCCCGTTCGGCCTCGGCCTGTATGACGGCGTCGGCTACGTCGGCGGGGTGTGCTCCGGCGAGTCCACCGGGAAGGTCTCGGACCTGCGCGCGGTGGTCATGCCCTTCGACCTCGACACCGGAGCGCTCGGGAAGCCAGTGCTGGACCAGCCGCTGGACTACCCGCGCCAGTCCACGGTCGGCGGGCCCCCGTGCGACGGCGCGGGCTGGTTCCCCTGGACCAACACCTTCCCGACCTCCCAGAACGGCCAGGCATGCCGGAGCTATCTGGCCCAGCCCGAGCCGGAGTTGGGGGAGATCAACTTCGAGTCCGACGGTTCCATGCTGCTGGCCTTCCGTGACCGCTTCGGCGACCGCGCCCCGGCCGGCCCCACGCCCGGCTCGGTCGCCAACGTCATGTCCGGCGGCGACCTGAACAAGGCGTGCCCGGCGGACGGCGGGTACGTGATGGACACCAACAACGGCTGCGGGCTCTCCCCCCGGGGCACCCGGTTCTTCGACACCGGCTGGGGTGGTCACCACAACACGGCGTTCGCCGGCATGGCGCTCTCCAAGGCCGAGAACACCATCGCGACCTCCGCTTTCGACGCCAACCACACCGCCTTCGGGTACGGCA